>PNOO01000007.1 GCA_013824905.1 Syntrophus sp. (in: bacteria)
TGAAGTCCGTCCCTTCGGGGGTCGTCAGACGGATCACGTCCGCCTCCGTCAGGAGCCGGGCCAGCTTTTCCGTTGTCCTCTTCACTTGCTGATAATCCGCGGTAATCCCGCCGCTGACCATCATCTCCTCGGTCACATTGCGGAGATTGGCGACCCGAGCCCCCTTCTTCATCGCTTCCCGGACAGCCACCGTGTGGGTGATGCTGTGGGTGGACTGGTTGATCACCACCTGTGCGGCGGCCATTGCGGCCGCTACCGGCGCCGGCAATTCCGCTCCCCCGATCTCCTGTGGCTCCATCGTCACCACGACCACTTTCCCGCCCGCCGAAATCGCGCTGTACGCAAGGGCTTGGGTAATGATCCGAGGCCGGTCGGTGTCGGTCACGATGACTACCGTTTCCCCTTTTTTCACCTGGACGACCTGGTTGATCAGCATGTTTGCCGCAAAGGCCATTCTGGTTATTTCCATTGGACAACCTCCTGTTGATGTGGGTTGAGGACGTATAGGTCATTATTTCCTCTCTGTCAAGAAATATTACAAAATGTGATCATATTTTACAATTTGTCTGAAAGTGGGGTCTCCTGTTACCGTGTGGATCAGCGACCCTTGTTGTTCCTGTTACTTTTTCTCGGTGTTTTCCGTGGTTTTTTTCAGTCGGGATCGGTCGAGATGGTCGCGCAAAAGGGCGGCGGCAGAGGCGTGATCTCCCTTCTCCAGAAGCGTGATGATCTCCAGATGTTCGCGGTAGCGGTCCAGGCGGATGGGATCAACCGGCACGCGGTACTCGATCAGACGGCGGAGTCGGTTCATATGGCGGACCGCATCGAGGAAATAGGGATTCCCCGAACAAGAGACGATCTGTTCATGAAAACGGACGCCGATCTCGAACATTCGAAAGGGCATCCGCTCGTCGATCGGGCCGGCGAGGAGAGCTTCATGCTCCTCGCGCAGACGTGCAAACACGACCGGATCAACCTGATAGCTCGGTTCCAGCAGAGCCGCCGGTTCAACGAGAATGCGGAAACGGTAGCTCTTGTCCAGGGCCTCTACGGTATCGAGAACCGGCAGGAAATTCCATCCATGGCCGGGCCGCCGTTCAACCCACCCCTCCTGGGACATCCGCATCAAGATCTTCATGAGCCGGATGCGGCTGATCCCGTATCGGGTCATCAACTCCGTCTCCGAGACGTGACCGTGCAGCTTCCCCAGGATGCGGTCCTCGGCAAACCGGTAATACATCTCTTCTTCCGTGGATACCGGCGCGTCAATATCGGAGGTGGGAATCTCTACTCCAGGGCGGGTGAGGAAAAAACCACGATTGGGGTGGAAGGCAACGATTCCCTTTCGCTCCAGGATCATGAGCGCCTCGTGGACCGGACCCCGGGAGACGTGAAATGCGTCTGCCAGCTCCTGCTCAGCCAGGTGCGATCCTGCCGGTTTGTCCTCGTGGCGCACCCGCTCGATGATGCTGATCGTCAGTTGTGAGATGAGCGGTTTGACCGCTCTTCCACTTGTTCTTTTCATGATAGGTCCGTATAACAAAAATAGAAAAGAATTGCATGGATTCTTTGAAAAATGGTCGTGAACTAAAATCTCCTTGACAACCACGGACGCTTTTCTTATCCTCTGCCCACATAAAGGTACGTTCTTTTAAGATAATGCGCTTATGAAGCTTTGTCCATGTTTCTCATTGTTTCTCATTTCTCACTTGGACAAGGATTCGATCAGCGCGTATGGTTCAAGCCACACAATCTATTTTTATTTCTAAGGGTATACATATCTTAAAATGGATAATCATGAGATGGATCAAGGCGCCATCGGCAAAATTACCCGTCTGGAAGGCCCCCAGAATGAAGAAGCCCCGCTGCCGCCCTGGATGTTCCGTCACAATGACCTGATCAGTGCACTGGCTTCCGCAGGAAATATAGACAAGAAGAAACTGACCAACATACTCAACTATCTGCATTTCAAAGGAAACCCTATCTATGCGCTCCTTAACCATCCCCAGTATGAAGAGGGGATGCTGGTCAAGGTCCATCCGAAACCCTGTTTAGGCGATGATTGATCTGTCAATGGGATCAAGCCTATTCCACTTACAAACTGGAACGTTACCATTTCCAATATCTGATTATCTCTCACGATCAGTCAGTGATCCTCGTCCCGGCACAGATGCTCGTGATGAACGGTGACGGACTGACCATTACACTGCCGGAAGCAGGTCTTGTGGTCAGCAAACGACAAAGCCCGCGTTTTGCTTGTCATGACGTTAAAGCGGAATTGTGGCAAAGCGGTTTTCAGGCAGTGGGAGATTTAATCGATTTCAGTCCCCATACCTTTCGCATACGCGTTCAATCTGCCCCGCTTTCTTCCTTTAACTGGTTTAACATCGAGGCGCCGGTCACCATCCGTCTGTCTAACGACAAAAATGTTTTTTATTCGGGTAATTGCACCTGTAGATATCAGAAACAAGATGGCCGAAGTCGAGAGATCGTTTTGGCCCCCATACAGGATCAGATGCAACGCTTTAAGGCGAAGGTTTTACGGAACCCCCGAAGGCAGACCTCACCGCCTTTGTACGCCGTATTTGAACATCCGTTCATGAAAAAGATCGTGCAACGCGAGATTTTCGATATTTCCACATCCGGCTTTTCCATTTGCGATAAAGCTGAAGAAGCGGTCCTCATGCCGGGGATCATCATCCCAGACATGACGATATCCTATGCCGATATTCTGAAGATTCACTGTAAGGTTCAGGTGATTTACCAGAAAGTAGAAACTTCTGTCCGTTTTGGTATGGCAATCCTCGATATGGATTTAAAAAATTATAATAATTTAAATAAGTTGTTGGATAATGTTCCTGGAGTGGGTCAGGGCATGTCCAATGAGATCAATCTCGATGAGCTATGGGACCTATTTTTCGACACCAATTTTATGTATCCCGCAAAATACGGGCACATCGAGGCATTTCGGGAAGCGTTTCAAGAGACCTATCGAAAACTCTACGGTGATGCCTCAGAAATCGCAAAGCATTTTTCCTGTCAGAAAAACGGTCGTATCTACAGCCATGTTTCTCTACTTAGAGCCTATGATAAGGCTTGGATGATTCATCATCACGCCGCCCGGCCGATGAACGAAAAATATATGGGATTTATTGTCATTAAGCAATTGATCTTATATTTGAACGGCGCGCACCTGCTTCCCTCCGCTCACATGGATTATGTCTTTTGTTATATCCGTCCGGAGAATAAGTTCAACGAACGGGTTTACACGGATTTTACGCAAGAGCAAAATGATGCAAAAATCACCTCTCTTGATCTATTCAGCTACCATACCTATGAAGCTGAAACACAGCCGGCGCCGCTGCCCAGCGGATGGTCGCTGCAGGAGTGCTCCGCCTCGGACCTGTGGGAATTAAAACAGTTCTATAAACATCACTCCGGGGGCCTTCTTTGGGACATGTTAAGCCTGGATCATCGTCTGCAGGAGGAATCCCTTGAAAAAGTCTATGCGGGAATGGGTTTCATCAGACGGTGGAAGCCCTTGGCTTTGCACTGTTGCGGTGATCTGAAGGCGGTGATCATTGCGGAAGAATCCGACGTTGCCATTAATTTATCGGATCTATTGAATGGCTTTAAGGTGCTCATCATCGATCCCAAGACATCACCGGAAGCCATTATTGCGGCTGTTGGCAATCTGACGAAAGGCTCCGGGGTAAAATCCGTCCCATTGATGATTTATCCAAGCACCTATGCGAAAAACAATGGCCTTCATAACGAAAAGGCATACTACCTGTGGATTCTGGACGTCCAACATGGGAACGCCTACATGAAATACCTGGCGCGCACGTATCGGATCAAACTGGAGTAAAGCGGATCGCCTCACACTTCTGCCATGTCTTCCGCCATGATCGTTTCGTCATGACACATGTATGAACAGTCGCTATATCACGTTTGAGGCCTTGGCTCGCCCGCCTCGACTGTCCAGCACCTCGCGGATTTTCCGTGACAATTCCTGTAGTTTGAAGGGCTTCTGGATGAAACCCCAGCAACCTCGGTTGATAATCTTTCTCGCCTCGCCTTCGGCGCTGTAACCGCTGGCCAGGATCACGCCGACATCCGGATTGATCTCCCGCAGGAGGTCGAATGTCCGTCCCCCACTGATTCCGGGCATCACCATATCCAGGATGACGATGTCGATCTCCTTTTGCTTTTCCATGTAGACGGCAACTGCTTCTTCGCCGCTCCCTGCCGGCAGCACACGATAGTGAAGCATCTCCAACATCTCCTGCATGACGGAGATATTAATCGGTTCGTCATCCACAATGAGAATGGTTTCCCCGCCGGTGAAGATTTCGTCCTTTTTCTCCTCACTGACAACCGGTTGACGATCCGTCACGGGAAGGTAGATATGGAAGGTGGTCCCCTTTTCCGGTTCGCTGAAGACGTGGATGCTGCCGCCGTGGTTTTTGATGATGCCATAGGCAGAGGCCAATCCCAGACCGCTTCCCGTTCCTTTTTGTTTGGTCGTGAAGAAGGGTTCGAAAATCCTCTCCCGTGTCTTGCTGTCCATCCCCATGCCATTATCCTTCACGGTAATTCTGACATACCTGCCTATGGTCACACCGACCGGTTTTTCATCCGTTTCACTGATGATGACATTTTCCGTTCGAAGAGCGAGATCTCCCCCCCCGGGCATCGCCTGGGAAGCGTTGATGAAGAGATTAAGGAACACCTGATCCATCTGCCCCTGATCGATATCCACGGTCCACGTGTCTTCGGCAAAGCTTCTGTAGATGGAGATCTCCTTCCGCGTCCGGCCGAACAGATCCGCGCTTTTCCCGAGGAGTTCGTTGATGTTAGTCGGCTTCACGTCGTATTTCCCCCCTCGGGCAAATCCCAGGAGTTGTCTTGTCAGATCGGAACCTCGATTGACGTAATTTTCCATGTTTTCCAGCTTCGTCCGGTACGGATGATCCGGACTCATGTCATAGAGCAACATGGAGACATATCCTTGTAAACCCATGAGGATATTGTTGAAATCATGGGCGACCCCGCCCGCAAGCGTACCGACAGCCTCCATTTTCTGGATCTGGATGAGCTGATTCTGGAGTTTTTTCTTCTCTTCTTCCGATTCCTTCAGGTGGGTAATGTTTGTGCTCACGGCGAGAATTCTGCTGTAGACATCACCTTGGTCGACCAGAGGAACCCTATGGGTCGAAAGCCATTTCACCGAAGGATCGGGATAGAAGGACATCTCCTCGGGAATGATTTTTTCCCTCCGGTTCCGAATCACATCGAGGATGTCGGCATGTATTTTCAGGACCACCTCTTCGTTCGGGTTGAAATCCGCCATCGTTTTGCCGATGAGTTGATCCGGCGTCGTCCCGCAAGCCTTCGCCAGGGATTTATTGGCCAACTGGAATCTGCCTTCGGCGTCCCTGACCGAGATGAATGAGGGAACTGCGTCGATCACCTGTCGGAGAAAAGCCCTTTCCCTTTCCAATTTTACCTCGGAGAGCTTTCGTTCGGTGACATCCTTGAAGGTTCCCACAACGCCCGTTATCCGGCCTTCCGAATCAAAGATAGGGGCGCCGCTGATGCTGAAAAATCGGTCCGTTCCATCTTTATTGATGAGCGTTCCGATCTGATCCCGGACCGTAATCCCCTTGTCCCGGATTGATTTGAACATGTTAATATACAATGGAATCTCTTCTTTTCGGACAAAATCAATGAACGGCCTTCCTATGGCTTCTTCGCTGCTGTAACCCAGGATCCTCTCCCAGGCGGGATTGACGTAGGTAAAAACCCCTTGGGTGTCGATCGTATAGATGATATCAGGGGTGCTTTCGCTGAGGGAACGGAATTTTTTTTCGCTCTCCGTGATTTTCCGGTAGGCCATGGCGTTATTGATGCTGATCGCGATCTGGGGGGCGATTCCCATCAGCAGGCTCATGTCGCTTTGACTTAGCAGGCGTTTGGATCGCATGTTGTCGACGACGAGAACCCCCATGGATTCCCCCTTGAAGACGATGGGGACGCAGATAAAGGAATGGGTCCCCATCTTTTTGGCAAATTCGACACTTCGCGGAGAAAAGTCTTTTTTTATTTCATCAATATTATTTATCAATAAGGGAGTCTGTTTCCGGAAAGAAAGAACGAAGGCCCCCCGAGAATTGGGGTTGTCCAGATGAAACTCGACGTTTTCTAAAAATTCCCGATGTTCCTGATTGTATCCATAACCAATGGTGTACACTAGGCGAGTTGATTCCCGGTTCGCCAACATGATCATGCCACGATCGAAGTCAAGGCGCTTCTCCAGGGCTTCCATAATGAAAGCGAGTAACTGATTGATCTCAAGGATCATGGAGGTGGCTTGTCCGATCTCCTGGACCAGTAGGACATTGTTGTAGCTGGTGTTGATCTGTTCGATAAGACGGTCAGCCGCATCCCCCTGGTTGCGGATGGTGGCGATCAATTCTTTCTTTTCCCTGTGTTCGGTATAAAGTGTCGTGCCAATTACTATTAGGAGAAAGGATAAAACCAGGACATCCCAATAAGCGGGTGGCATAAAACTCACTGATAGAACACAGGCAATGAAGCCGACGATATAAGAACAATTACGGATCAGTTTCCAGACATAGGCACGTGTCTTTTCCCAGGAGATTGTATACAGGCAGCAGTCCCCTCCCTTATGGAGGCAGATCGGATGTTCTATTTTGGCATATTTCCCAGTGAAGATTTTTGCTACAGCTTCTAACGAACCTAGCCGGTTAAGACACTGATAGGGCTTTTCAACCACATTGGGCATTAATGTTGCTTTCGCTTCAACCTTATCCGTCCCGGTGGATTTGATTTTTATCACAGCCGATCGAACGAGGCGGGCATTAATCTTTTCTATAACGGCATAAGCCGTTGCCGGATTAATAAAGCCCAAAAGATACTGTCTCAGAGCTCCCGAAGATCGGGACGTGACAGCAAAACGTCCCACTTCTCTGGCGATGTCCGGGTTATTCGTCTTTTCCGCGAGCATCTCGTGAAAACGATCAACCTGCTCCTGAGTCAGCCAGTGACCCTCATCATCGAGCTGATAAGTTTCAATACCCGCGTACTTCAAGAGAGAGGCAATATCGATATCGGGATGGTAACTTTTCAGATACTCAACGTAGTTCTTGATGAGGCGGCTGTTATAAAGGGGGGTATTGTCCATCATATTCTCAAACTATTTCTTTTCAGATGATACACCAGTTTCCCATAGATTACAACGTTTTTCAAAAGGAACTCAAGCAGTTTCTTTATAATGGATGGATAAATCAAAATGGGTTTTTTGTCAATCTTATGAAAGTCGGTTCATTGCGAAATTGCCGCTGACAAAACCTTCAGATATACCTCTTCATAGTTGACGCCTTTCAGAACCTCTCTATGGACACGTTGTCTTCCGCGAAGGCATGAGGCTTTTATAATAGTGAGTGCCTTGCCAACCCTTTTTCATGGATTGATTTAGCTTGTATATGGCATAGATGTTAGTCGGGTTCTTAATATGATATATTGAATTCAAAAGGCGGTATTGGTAGAAAGGAAAAGAATATATTTTATTTTTGATATAATTATTGCCCGTATAGACGGTATTTTCTTCTCCCCCCCGTATTTGGTGGACTACGTAGGAGAAACGGTATTTATACCAATCCTTAGGTAAATCCTGATAAATCAATCTCCCCTCTTTCTGCATTTGTTCCATCAAGTCGGTGCCGGGAAGGGGCGTCAGTATGTTAATCTGAACAATGTCAATACCGGAGGTGACGAGGAAATCGGCCAACCCTTTATAGTATTCCGGGGACTCATGGTCATTTCCGATAACGAATGATCCCAATACCCCGATCCCATATTTATGAAATCGATCTACTACCCTTTTATAATTTTCTACACCGATCTTCAGGTTAATTCCTTTTTTCATGCCCTCCAGAGTTTTCTTGTTGAGGGTTTCAAAACCGATAAACACATACATGCAGCCGGCCTGAGCTGCCAGTTCGATCAAATGCTCATCATCAGCTGCGTTCATAGAACTCTGCATCCACCATTTCTTGCGCAGATTGAGACCAATCATACCCTCAAATAACTCCATAGCCCTGTTTCTGCTTTCCGGACTATGGCCAATCAGGTTATCATCGATAAAGGTGATATATTTACCTTTTATTTTCTCCAGCTCATCCAGAACATCTTTAGCTCTTCTTTGCCGATACTCTTTGCCCAGGTATCTGGATACTGAACAGAAATTGCAGTTAAAGGGGCAACCGCGAGAGGTCTGGACAGAGTTCCAAAAATAAGATGGGTGCAACAGGTCGTGCCGGGGAGTGATTTTGGTTCGGGAAAGGTCGATTCGTGGGCCTTTATATCTAGGCAAGAGGTGGTTGTTTTCAAAATCTGTGATGACCTGATTCCAGATACCCTCCACTTCGCCTGTCACCACTGTATCAGCGTACTGCAAGGCCTCATCGGGAAGCATGGAGATATGGATCCCCCCCATGATCACTTTTATCTTTTTCTTTTGGTACATCTGCGCAATTTCATAGGCCCTGTTGATATTGCTGGTAAATGCCGTAATGCCTACCAGGTCAGCTTCTTCGAACTTAAATTCATCTATATTCTCATCTACTATTTTAATCTCCCAGCGAGATGGTGTCACTGCAGCAGTATAGGCCAGACTTAAGGGTTGGAACGTAGAAAATTTACTCAATAAAGAACCGCTTCTCTGGCCTACTGGGTTTATTAACAAAAGTTTTTTCATTGAGTGTAATGACCCCTATTGATAATTCTATTTCTCAATGCCTCAAGAAGTTGAATTGTTTTGTTCATATTTACTCAGGATAGCGAACTATCCACAGGCTGACACTGCGACTCTGTATCCGGCGTTAGATCTGCCCACGTCGTCACCCTGTTATTTGCCGAATAAACTCCATGATTTCGTGAGCCACTTTCTTCGGTTTTTCAAACTGTATGGCATGGCCGCTCTTGAGTAAGATCACCCGGTTCTGGTTTTCACCGGGGGTAAATAGATGATCCATAAACTGCAGGACTTTTTTGTTATCCACCATCCGATCATTTTTTGCCATAATCGCAAGCACCGGAAGGTTGATCTTCGGCATTGCAATCCGTGAAAGCTCCTGAATCTCATCCGTGATGCTCAGGGAATTTAATGTAATCACGGTTGTTTTAAGATCATCGTTTTCAATAAAATCAAGCCATTCGTCGATCAGTGTGAAATCAGTCGCCTCCATGGGGAGGGGGATGCAGGCACGACTCCGTTCGGGTTTCAGTTTGAATTCGAAAATCATCTTCAAAATGATTTGCTCCGCGCTCCTTAAGACCGACCTGAACCTCTCGTTCCAGAAAAAGCCGGGAGCCAGCAGGATAAGGCTGGAGAGTGTATTGGCCAGTCCGGCTGCTGCAATGGACGCGTATTGTGAACCTTGGCACCAGCCTGCGAGATGAACCCGCGTAAAGGATCTTTTCAGAAATTCAACGTGCTTTACCACATCGTCAATGCCGGATTGTACGGAACCCAGGTCTCCGCGTTTCTCATTGAGACCGCAACCTCGCCTGTCAGGTGCGACAACGGTTATATCCGGTGACATGGAATGCAACTGCTTTGCAAGAGGCGCCAGCCAGCCTGAGTGACCCATACCCCCATGTAATATCACTACTACATCTTCCCCTTCGTTTTTTCCCCAGACACGGTAGTGAATTTTATATCTATCGGGCATTTCGAGAAAATGCAAATTCTGCAAGCTGTCTTCCGGAACAACAGGCATACGACACTGCAATCCAAACCCGGTTTTCCAGTTTCCTTCTGGAATGGCCTTAAACCCATGGACTGTTTTAACGTGATAGGGATCACTCAAATTCAGTAGACCATCACGGCCGAATTTCAATGTCGGTTCCACAGGCTCCCGCTCCATCAGATAGTCTCCGAATGCCCCTTCTTGGGCAATAAGACTCTCTCCGGCTGCAGAAGCGGCTACAAGTGCGGCCCGTGTGAGCAAAGAGGTTTCACCTGCATGGCAACCGATGATAATAGGCCAGCTCATCTTTTTAAGCTCTTTGATCAATCTCAAGGCTCGTGTAAGACCGCCCACTCGAGAGATCTTGATATTCGCTATAAATTTCCCCGGCATATTTTTAAAGAGCGATAAATCATCCAGGGTGCACAGGCTTTCGTCCAGAATAACAGGCAGCCCCGTAGCTATACTGACTTTGCTTATGTCTCCAACATTTCGTGAGCCCACGGGTTCTTCCAAGGCGAATACCCGCCCGCCAAGCGCTGTGATATACGCGATGGCTTCGTCACATTGATCTTTCCATAAATTATTCGCGTCAAAGCGAATACGTATGTCTTTGACGTGATGCTGAATACGTAAATCTTCTAGAATATCAAGCTTTTTCTTGTCCCGTCCGAGGTTGCCGTTCAACTTGATTTTAAAATCCGAAAGTCCGCGGATCAGATATTGATCCGCCAGCATCGTGTATTTCCATTTTTCATCGTCACCCAGAACGGCAGTGTAACGGCCACAGAGTTTAAATTCATCAAGCCCAAGCAGCGTTTCAACAGGACAACCCTTTTCTCGCGAAAAAAGATCAAGAAGCGCCATTTCTATTGCGCACCACGCCGACGGGTACTTGTCGATGACCTTGTCGTTATTCTCGACCCACTGCTTCACGTGCTCCAGCGTTTCGAAATCCACTTTTCCGGTGGAAAAATTTTCCTTCACCCATTTGGTGGTCGACTCAAGATCATCACCGGCCACATAGACTCTCGGACAACCCTCACCATATCCCTTGTTCCCGTTTCTTTTTGCCTGGACCCAGACGCTCTCTCCTTCATACCTGGTTGCCGCGGCATGGCGGAATGTTGTTTTCAATTTTACCTTTAATGGCATTGCTTCTATATGAATTGTTCGTTGACTCATGCGATGTTTTCCTTCAAAGCAGGGCGTGAACAGGGTGTCTGGCTCGGAGAGATGGGTGATGGTTCAAAACCAGAGTGCATCCCCTATCGAGGCCTGAACCCCTCCATCAGACCATCCATGCGGGTATCCGGGTGGAGGATCCTCGCGCCGACAAAGCCGGCTTTTTCCATTGCGTCGCGGATATCGGTCTCCGTATAAGAGTTGCCGCCTTCCGTGCCGACCAGCATGTTCACCGCAAACAAGGCGCCCGATTTAGGATGTGTGCGGTCGGGACTCAATATATGATCTCGCACCACGATCCGCCCCCCTGGATCGAGGGCGGTGAAGATGTTGCGGAACATCGCCACATTTTCCGCAGGCGAATTCTGGTGGATGATCGCCGATACGAACGCGAGATCGTGCCCTGCCGGCAACGGGTCTTTCCTGTAGTCGCCCGCGACCAGCGTCACTCGGTCCAGCATCTTGGCCGCGCCCACCCTCTCGCGCGCCATGTCGATCACCGATGGCAGATCGAAGAGCGTCGCCCGCATCTGAGGCTCTGCCTCCAGAAACGCGATCGTGTAAGTGCCTGACGCACCGCCCACGTCGAGCAGCCGCCGCGCCCCTGCGGACCCCACCAACGATACGATTCGCGGGGCAAGTGTATTCCCGATGACGTGCATCGCACCAATGAAGGCCCGCATCGACTTCTCCTTCTCCCGCGGCCCTGCGACCCGATGGGTCAGTTGCCCCCAACGGTCCCACAGATCGGCGCTGTGCCGGATCATCGGCAAGATCGAGGCGGGGCTCTCTGCAGAGAGCATTTGTGCTGCGGAAGGCTCGGTTTGGTATGTGTCGTTCTGCTTGATCAGAAGCCCCATTGCCGCCAGTGCATCGAGCAAAATGGTCAGCGCCCGCAGATCTGCACCGATCCGCCCGGCAATCTGCTCAGCCGAGAGCGGCTTGGCCGCCGCCAAGGTGAACAGGTCGAGCTCCGTGCCGGTCAGAAGGACGCGGCTTTCCATGAAGGCCCGGCCCATGCCCAATAGCGTTTCCTGACTCCATTGTGCCGGCTCTTTTTCTTTTGTGTTCATTCGTATGATCCTATCCGGCGGTTTAATTTATCACGTGTAAAATGGGTTATTCCCGTTCCCGCCATTGCCGGTAGGCGTTCATCCGTGCCAGGGCCTTAACGGCCCGTTCCGGCGTCAGAAAGGAGACCCCTTTGTATGGACTCCCTTCGATATCCATGACGGTGCGGGCATTCTCATCGGGCAGCAGGTTGACTCCGAGGACGGGCTTGCCGTACTTCTCCATGAGGCGGGCTGCATGGGCCAGGTAACTTTTTTCGAATTCGACGAGCGCCCCGGGAAGTGCCTCCAGGATTTTCCGGTCCATCCCCGGATCGACTGTATGGATCGAGGTGATCATCTGCTTCATAAAAACCTGCAATCCTAAGATGCCCAGATGGATGACCGCATCGCACCCGTCCCATTTCATCAGCTCCTCGATGACCATCATCGGGATCGTGGGGCCGAATTCGCCCACAAGGTCTACGGGATTGGAGCGGCTCCAGTAAGGGGGAAGGATCTGATCGATCCGCGTGATCAGCTCGGGGTGGAGATCGGGGATCGCAAGACCGTTCTCCACGCATAGGTCGGAGGCGACGACCCCCCAGCCTCCGCCCAAGGTCATCACGGCGACCCGATTTCCGCGGGGCAGCGGGAGGGAAGAAAAGGCGGCCGACAGGTCGAGGAGTTCCATCGGCTGTTCCACAACGACGATCCCCGCTTGACGGGCCGCGGCTTCGAAGACCCGGATGTTCGAGGCGAGCGCCCCCGTGTGGCTTGTTGCGGCACGGTTCCCCGCCTGGGTGCGGCCCCCCTTGAGCATGACTACCGGCTTTTTTTTGCCTACCCGCCGGGCGGACTCAAAGAAACGCCTCCCATTCTTGATGCTTTCCAGATAGAGGACCACCGTCCGGGTCAGCTCATCGACCTCGAACGCCTCCATGTAATCCTCGATCGTGATCATTGCCTCATTGCCCGAACCGCCAAAGGCGCGGATCCCCACCCCCTCGTGCTCGGCAAAGTCGAGGAGTTGCACCCCGAGATTCCCCGACTGGGAAACGATCGTGGTGGCGCCCGGTTTGGGCCGGACGTTCGATCCACAGCAGAAGAGGGTCCCGTAGGGGTTGCAGATCCCCATCGTATTCGGACCGAGGATCAGGATGTCCGCCTCCCGCGCCGCCCGGACCAGTTCCTCCTCCAGGCGCCGCCCTTCGGCGCCGGTCTCGGCGAAACCGGAGGTGATCAGGAGCATATTTCTGATCTTCTTTTCCTTGAATTGGGGGATCAGGTCCCGTACTTTTGCCGCGGGATGGTCACGACAGCCAGATCGACGGCCCCGGGATCTCCGCCACCGATTTGAATACCGTCCGTCCGGCGATCTCACCCCCCTTGGGATTGACGAGATAGATCGGCCCCTCGAATCCACCCGCGGCCACATTGCAGAAAAGCCTGTACCCCCATTTGCCTAATGTCCCGGAGGCGCCGACGAAGGCGATGGAGCGGGGATAGAAGAACATGGCGATCGCCCGCGGATCGATCGGCGGATACGGGGTTTTCGCCGGCGGCCGTGTGCCCAGGATGATCAGGGCATCCACCGCTGTGACCCGTCCCTCCGGGCTTACGAGAAGGGGATTGATGTCCACTTCGGTCACATCCGGCAGTTCCAGACCGATTCGGGAGAGGCCGACCAGGGTTTGGACGAGCGGTTCACTGCTTACCGCCTGCTCGCCGCGGAACGGCCCGAGGAGCTTTTTGGCACGCAACTCCTCAAGCATCTCCCCGGCATGCCTCTGATCGAGCGGAGCGATTCTGAAGACGACATCGTCGAGGGCCTCCGTAAAGATCCCGCCGAGACCGAACATGACGACCGGGCCGAATTGGGCGTCATGAAAGAGTCCGGCGACAAACTCCCGGCGGCCGGAGAGCATCGGCTGGATCAGGATTCCCTCGAGATCCGCTCCTGCGGTTGAGGCGACCTGAGCTGCCGCCCGGCGGACGGCTCCCGGATCATTGAGATTCAGGCGGACGAGGCCCCGTTCCGTCTTGTGCGTCAGTTTTGTCCCGAGGCCCTTGAGGACGACGGGAAATCCGATCTTCTCCGCGGCGGCCACCGCCTCATCGGGCGTCGCAGCGATCGACTCCGGCACAACCGGTACGCCGTACCCCTTCAGCACCTCTTTGGACTCCGCCTCGGTCAGGGCGTTGCGACCTTCCGCTTTTGCCTTGCGGATCAGTTCCGCTGCCTCCATATCGTCTCCCTCATTACCCGACAAGACCTTACAGGAGGTCAATCTCCGCCGGGGCGGACTCTATCACAGGTCAAAAGGGCCTGCAACCCTGCACCGTCTCCTTGTGCCGAATGTCGGCCATCGCCTTTACTTCAATTCCCTTGGAATTTCTCCCCTGGTGATGGGTGGGACGATAGGGGGCTGGCCGGTCGCTTCCAGGATCTTGCGCCCCTCATCGGAGAGAATGAACCTGACAAAGGAGAGGGCCGTGGCGGGCTCTTTCGCCGTCGACGGGATGGTGGCTGCATTGCGTATCTGACTGCTGAGGTTGACCTCGGCGGGAAACCTCAGACTGTCAACGTCTTTTTTTGCCTCAACGGCGGCGGAGTAATAGACAACCCCGGCGTCGGCCTTTCCCGTGGCGACGTCGCGGATCGTTTCCGGTACCGTATGGGGTTTTGCCGGAACCGTCACGGCGCCGGCGATGATCCCCTGGGCCAGTTGCGGATTGCCTTCCAGGGCGGTGACGTTCTTTACAAAATCGATGGTGCGATTGGTGGCCATATCCTTTTCTCCCGTCACACGGGCGAATCGCACACCGGTTTTTGCCAGATCGCTCATCTTGTTGATTCCCAGAGGGTTGCCCTTGGTCGTGATGACGACCATTTCGTTGGCGGAGAAAATGACAGACCAGGAAGCCCCTGTACGGTCCGTTCCGGCGACCGTCTTCGTCATGAGGTCCTTCTCAATTACGGCCGGGGCCGATGGGGTGAAAACATCGCAGACATCCCCCTTCAGTATCCTTTCCGCCAGTTCCTGGGAACGGCCTGTAGTGAGATTCACCTGGGCGCCCGGATTCCTGGTCTCGAAGGCCCCCTTGAGGGCCTTCATCGGACCGGCCAGGGAATCGGCGTGAAAGACCTCGATGGCGGCCGCCATGGCCACACCTCCCGAAAGAACGAGACACAAAGCCAGACTCCCTGCCATAAACGAACAAAGCCCATAACTCTTCTGATGTGATTCAATCATGCTTTCCTCCTTCTTTACCGTTATCTCACAACGGATGATTTATCATTGCTTTCTCGCTTTGTCGCACGTTTTTGTCAAGGTGATTTTGACCGGCTTGACAGAGGCGCCGCTTTTTGCCATAAGTATACAGGCAGTATCTCCTTTTCATATGCCGCCAGAACGACGCTGATGGAAGCGGGTACGGGAATTCGCTCCGGCCGCTGCCGCCGTATCGGACGGGATTTGAGGACAGGACCATGATTACGATCACCAGCTTTCTTCACCGGGAGGCGCTCAGCGACATCATCCGCCGCTGGATGTACGACGAATCGCGCCCGGCGGATGCAGACCTGATCGCCCGGCTGGTCCACTTCAATCATTTCTATGTCACCCGCTACCTTGAGACCTTTTCCGACCTTACCTTCCGTGAACTGCATCAGGGAAAACTCTTCTACCGCCCCGTTCAGGTCAAGGGTGAGCTGAAGGACGCGCTTGTTTCCCATATTCCTTACCGTAATGATCGGATCGACGAACTGATCCGCGGTTACCACCGGAATCCCGGGCGTTTCTATCGGGAGACTCCGTTTCACGGGACCCTCTGCTTCCGCTACCGCAATGGGGGTGAGGAATGGTGCGGATCCAGCAGGATCAAACGGGTCCGCCGTCTGGCGGAGAAATCGGCCCGGCGGATCATTGACCGCATCTTTGCCACGATCAAGCGGCACGCGGACACCATGGCGGATGAGCGCGCCCGGCTTTTAGGTATCCCCAGGGAAAAGCTCCTGACGGCGCCCGAGGACATGACGGAGGAGTTCCTCCATGCAGAGAAGCGCCTGCTCGATGACCTGCATGAAAAAAGGCCGATTGCGGATGCGGGGGAAAAACTCGTGATCAACGACGTTGCCGGTGTAAAGGTCATCTTGGAGGAGCCTGAACACCGGCGGCTGATGGCGCTCCTCAACCGTCTACCCAACTGCGAAATCGTGGAAGAGGAAAAGCACAGCGGACAATACAATGCAACCAATCTCATCGTCCGCTACCGGCCGCCCAGGGAAGAGATCCTCGCCCGTCCTTGCGGACAGGGTCTTCTGAACGTCATGCAGAGGCGGGGTCTTTCCCCTTATGAGGCCAAACAGGCCTTTGTCGAATTTGTCCGTTCCGGGGAAGAGGATGTCCACCTGGAGATCATTCTTTCCACCTATCAGGAGATGCTGGAAAGCGAGATCGGCCGCTGCATGCACGAGGATCGGATCATCGAACAACGACTCTGCCAGCAATACCGGGGGCCGCTCGCGCAGAACATCCAATATTTGCTGGAATACCTCTTCGTCTTTCCCACTTCGGACAAGCACGATCTGAGCGAACTGCCGATCCAACTCTGGAACCGCTACCTGCCGGATTACTTCGATGAGATCCTAAAGCAGCTCTTCCATCTTCCGACGGCCAATTTTCTGGATTAGCCCTTCTGCTGCCCAAGTCCGACCAGCCGGAAGCCCTCGTCGAGGAGTTGCTCCGTCTCTCTGGTCCGAATGTTCGGATTCTTCGCCCCCATGACGACTGCGATCAGGCGAGTGTTACTGCGTCTGGCTGTGGCGATGATGTGGTATCCCGCCTTATGAACCCAGCCCGTCTTGAGGCCGTCCGCATTGGGGTAGCGCCTCAGGAGGGTGTTTCGGTTGTGTTGAGTAATTTCTCGGTAGGTAAAGTATTGCTGGGAATGGATGTTCAGCGATTCCGGAAAACTCAGGAGGTACTCACGGGCCAGGATCAGTACGTCCCGTGCCGTCGTGACCTGGCCTTTGGCGGGGAGACCGCTGGGATTTCTGAAGACGCTGCTGGTCATGCCGAGCTCTTTGGCTTTGCGGTTCATTAGCTCCACAAAAACTTCGACGTCGCCACCGATGTATTCGGCGACGGCCACGGAGGCGTCATTCGCCGATACCACCGCCATACCCTTAATGAGTTCCTCGAGGGGAATCTCACTTCCGGCTTCGAGGAACATCTTCGATCCACCCGTCCGCCCGGCCTTCCGGCTGATCCTCACCGGATCCTCTGAGCGGACCCTGCCTTCGCGGATCGCCTCGTCGGCGAGATAGAGCGAGAGGATTTTAGTGATTGAAGCCGGCTGGATGGCGCCGTCCTCATTATGCGAAAAGAGAATCCGGCCGGTCGTCATGTCCATCAGGATCGCCGAATGGGCAGTGAGTTTGAGCGCCTCGGCCTCCGGGAGATTCACAGATAGAATCCAGATCATCAGTATGACAACAAAACCACAGATACGCTTGGCAATCGTCATTTCCAACTCCTGTGATAAACTCAGCTAGCGCCCCGGAAACGGGGCGCTAGTGTTCATTCCACTTGGCTGATGGCCGAGAGTTTCCAGGGATGATCCCCGACCGGACGGGTGAATGTCCAGTACTCGTTGAATTTTACAGGTTCCGTTCTGCTGCCATCGACGACCAGCCCGTTCTGCTCGTCGATGGTGTAATCGAGAAGATTGGCGTAGATCTTCACGGTGATAAAATCCTCTCCTCCCTCTTGCCAAAGCTCAACGATTTCGACAGAGCGAACGGCGATGTTCTCCAGCCGGTTGATCTGCTTTTTGGTCTTCAGCTTCTCGGCATCCTCGCGGAGCGTCGCGAACATTCCTTCGGTCAAAATGCCCCTGACGCCAGACATGTCACGGTTTGCCCACCCCCCTTGGATCAGGAAGAACTGGTCCAGACAGGCGTCTGTAAAACGTTTTTCATCAAAATGGGGATCCATCTGACGGATGTGACGAAGGCCTGTCGCCACATCATTTTCCAGTTCCCCCGACTCATACGCCGGCATCGGCGGGGCCGTCCGCCCGGCGTCCGCCGCCGGCAGTTCCCGGTAGTAGGTTCCAGCGGGAGTCTCTGCAGGCGCTGCGTTTCGCCGTCGTTTGATAAACCAGTAGATACCATACAAAAGCGCTCCGATCAGGAGGATATCCATCATCCCGATGCCGCCTCCGGTACCGCCGGCGCCACCGCCGGCAAATCCGAGACTGCGGAAGAGCATCCCGCCGAGCATCCCACCCACAATCCCACCGGCCATACCCCTGAGAAAACCGCCGCCACCGAAGGGAGAGGGCGCGGGGGCAGAAGGCGCATTCAACTGTCTTGAACCCTGGGAAGGATTAGCCGGGGCAGGCGCAGGCGTCGAACGCGGAGGGGTATAGGAGCGAGAACCCTTGCTGCCCATGGATCTCCCGCCTCCGGCTCTCGCCCAGGCGTCGATCTCCATAACCGACAGCAGAAAGAACAAGGTAAATATGATAAGGCCGCTTAAGGTCCACCGGTTATCAAACATCGTTTCCTCCTCATGTTTTTTGATTTGCGGCAGGATACGGTTTAGGCGGCGCATTGTCAATATCTTTCTGAGGACCTAAAATCTCTCCCTTTTCGGTAATATTTATGTATGAGGGACTAGGAAGATTGTCTCCGCATTTTCGTTTTCAGAAGGATTAATTCTTGACAAACAGTTATTTTTACTTAAAGATGTGCGTCAATCAACGTCACAATCGGTTATGATACGACATCGCTGTCAAGTACGGTGAACCAGCTTAACAAAAAATATGGCTGAAAAATCGGAAACAGATCATATCGGCAAGATGATAGAGGTCGTTTTGAAAACGGCCCGCGGGGATTATTCGGGTCGAATTGATTCCTCGGGCAGGAACGATGATCTCGACACACTCGCCGATGCGATCAACAGTATGGTCGGTGAAGTTCGTGAACGCGTGGCCGAGTGCCGGGAGATGGAGAATGCCTGCCGAGAGATCACGGAGAAATACCGGCGTTTTCAAGCGAATATTCCCGGCATGGTTTACCTGTTCGCCCTGCATCCGGACGGGAGCCATTCTTTTCCTTACGTCAACTCCGCATCCCAGCAGATGTTCGATCTTGAACCGGAAGCCCTCATGGGTAACGGTACGCTTTTGTTCGGCCTTATCCATCCCGACGATAAGGTGAGATACAAAGATTCGATACGGCGATCCGCTGATACGCTTCAACCCTGGAGGGAAGAATTACGCGGTATCGTCAACGGAGAAGTACGCTGGTACGAGGGTATTGCTCGTCCGGAACTGCAAATCAATGGTGATATTCTCTGGGACGGAATCATGCTGGAGATCTCCGAACGTAAAAGAGCGGAACAGGCGCTCAGAGAGAGCGAGGCAAAATACCGTCGACTGCATGAGACCATGATGGACGCCTTTGTCCGTATCGATATGTCCGGCAACATCCGAGAGGCAAACCGTGCCTACCAGGCCCTGCTGGGCTATTCGGAGGAGGAGCTTCTCCAACGGACCCACGGAGACCTGACCCCCGAGAAATGGCATGTCTTGGAAGCGCGCATGGTCGCGAACCAGGTTCTGGTGAATGGTCACTCCCAGGTTTATGAAAAGGAGTACCACCGAAAGGATGGGACCATTTTCCCCGTGGAACTGAGGACTTTTTTACTGCGTGACGACGCAGACCGGCCCGTCGGGATGTGGGCCATCGTCCGTGATGTCACCGAGCGCCGGCGGGCGGAGGAAGAAAAGGCGAGGCTGGAATCACAGCTGCGCCAGGCGCAGAAGATGGAATCCGTCGGTCGTCTGGCCGGGGGAGTGGCCCATGATTTCAACAATATGCTGAGCGTTATCCTCGGATACTCAGAGTTGATCAAGGGGAGATTGCCTGGCGACGATCCCCACTTGAAGGATATCCTGGCGATCGAAAAAGCGGCCAGCCACTCACGGGACATCACCCGTCAGCTCCTCGCATTTTCCAGAAAACAGATTATCGAGCCCCGGCTCATGAATCTTAACGACCAGATTACATCTTCCCAAAGTACGCTTTCACGGCTTATAGGCGAGGATGTCGACCTGCGTTTCTATCCTGAAAAAGACCTGCGGCGGATCAATTTTGATTCAACACAGATTGACCAGATACTCGTCAATCTGGTCGTCAATGCCCGCGACGCCATGCCCGACGGCGGCAGGCTGACGATTGAAACCGCAAATATCTCTCTCGACGGGGCCTATTGCCGGAAACATCTTGGATTCAAGCCCGGAGACTACGTCCTTTTGGAAGTGAGCGACGACGGAGTGGGGATGGATAAAGAGCTCCAGTCCCATCTATTCGAACCCTTTTTCACGACCAAAGAAGTGGGCGAAGGGACGGGACTCGGCCTTGCCACCGTCTACGGGATGGTCAAACAGAACGGTGGATTCATCAACGTTTACAGCGAACCGGGGCGGGGAAGCACCTTCAAGATCTACATCCCCAGTGTCAGCGAAGAAGCCATAATGACAGAAGAGATCGAGGAAGCTCAGGTGGCCTATGGCTCCGGAAGAGTGCTGCTCGTGGAAGACGAAGCGATGGTGCGCGAGATAGCAAAGGAGATCCTGGAGGAGATCGGCTACACGGTTCTGGTTGCGGACACCCCGCAGGAGGCCGTATCCTTGTCCGAAAACAAGGATACGCATATCGATCTTCTGCTTACAGATGTGGTAATGCCGGGGATGAACGGCGTGGAGTTGAAAAAGAAGATTGAAATCATAAGACCGGGAATCAAGGTGCTCTTCATGTCCGGATATACGTCGAACGTCATTGCCAATCGCGGTGTACTGGAGAAGGGAGTGCATTTCATCCAGAAACCCTTCCGCATGAAGGATCTTGCCCGGAAGGTTCGCGAAGCGATCGGAGAGAAGTGATCCGGTCCTTGCCGACGAGCTCCGTTTTCCCCCTTCGATAGGACCCTTTTTTCCTACACGGTCGCGCAGGCCTGGGCGACGGAGGTCCAGTAGGGGGACATGCTCCTGAGTCTCTCGATGATGGGGGGCAGCTTCTCGATCACGAAATCGATCTCCTCCTCGGTATTGTAAATGCTCAAGCTAAACCGGATGGAGCCGTGGGCCATGGTGAAGGGAACGCCCATGGCGCGCAGCACATGGGAAGGCTGCAGGGACCCGGAGGTGCATGCCGAACCGGAGGAGGCGCAGATGCCGTACTCATTCATGAGCAGGAGGATCCCCTCCCCCTCGACAAACTCGAAGCTGATGTTCGTCGTGTTGGGCAGGCGCTCATGGAGGTCACCGTTGACCCGGCTTTGCGGGATCCTCTTCAGAAGTTCCGTCTCCAGCTTGTCTCGCAGGCGTTTCACCTCGGTGTTTTCCGTTCCCATGTGGCGAGCCGCCAGTTCACAGGCCTTTCCCAGGCCGATGATACTGGGGGTGTTCTCCGTCCCGCCCCGTCGTCCCTTCTCCTGGTGCCCTCCGATGAGAAAAGGGGAGAATTTCGTTCCTTTGCGGACATAGAGGATGCCGATCCCTTTGGGGGCATGGAGCTTATGACCGGAAATGGAAAGCATGTCGATCGTATTCTTCTTCATGTCAATCGGGATCTTGCCGGTCGACTGTATCGCATCGGTGTGGAACGGGATGCCCCTTTCATGGGCCAACTCCGCCGCCTTCTCGACCGGGAAGACGACCCCTGTTTCGTTATTGGCCCACATGAGGCTCACCACCGCCGTATCGGGAGTCAGGCTGGCCGCCATCTGTTCCATGTCCAGTAGGCCGTTCTTGTCGACAGGGAGTTCCGTCACCCGGTATCCCTGACCGGCGAGATGGGCGCAGAGCACCTTGACAGCGGGGTGCTCCACCCGGCTGGTCACGATGTGGCGCCGCTCGGGATGGATCGCCAGGGCCGAACGGATGGCGGCGTTGTCGCTCTCTGTCCCGCAGCTCGTGAAAATGATCTCGTCAGGTGTAGCGCCGATAAGCGCCGATGCCTGTTCGCGGGCGTCGCGGAGCTTCTGGGCGATCTGGCCGCCGAAGGAGTGCATGCTGGAGGGGTTGCCGTAGAGGTCGTGGAAATAGGGGAGCATCGCATCGAGGACCTCGGGGGCGACCTGGGTGGTGGCGTTGTTGTCCAGATAGACGGTCTTCATGGGGCCACCTCCTCGATAATCAGATCGGGCGAGACCAGATCCCGAAGTTTCACCTCGACGAACTGTTTCAGTGTGATGTCGGAGGCCTTGCAGGAGGCGCAGGCGCCCCGTACGGCAACCAAAACGCGGTTGCCGACGACGTCGATCAGCTCAATATCGCCGCCGTCTTGCTTCAGGGACGGCCGGATCTCCCGTTCCAGGGCCTCTTCGATCATCTTGATCTTCTGGATGGTGGTCAGCTTCGGCCGCACCGCGGGTTTCACCTCGGCCCGCACGCGCTCGATGATCTGCTGGATCTCATCATGGCATTTGCCGCAGCCACCTCCCGCCTTGGTGTAGTTGGTCACCTCCTCGACCGTCGTGAGGTTGTTCTCCCGGACGGCCCGCTCGATCTCCCGGTCCGTCACCCCGAAGCATTCGCAGACGATCTGCGCCCCCGGCTCCGTGGCGGGCGCCCCCTGGTAATTCTCAATCGCCTTTTCGAGCGCCTCCTTCCCCATGACGCTGCAGTGCATCTTCTCCTGGGGCAGGCCTCCGAGGAAGGCGGCGATGTCCTGGTTGGTCACCTTA
>PNOO01000008.1 GCA_013824905.1 Syntrophus sp. (in: bacteria)
CGCTGCCCGCCGTGGGGGCCTCCGTATGCGCATCGGGCAACCAGGTGTGAAAGGGAAACATCGGCACTTTGATCGCAAAGGAGAGGGCGAAGGCCGCAAAGAGCCAGTACTGTTTGACAATCGGTATTTCCGCTTTGTAAAGATCGAAAACGTTGAAGGTGTAAACCCCGGTTTCCCCGCCGAAATGGAAGTAGAGGGCCATGATCGCCAGAAGCATCAGGACGCTTCCCGCCATGGTGAAAAGGAAGAACTTGACGGCGGCGTAGATCCGGTTCGGGCCGCCCCATACCCCGATGAGGAAGTACATGGGGATCAGCATGAGCTCCCAGAAGATGTAAAACAAAACGAGGTCGAGGGCGCACAGGGCGCCGATCATCGCCGTTTCCAGGAGCAGGAAGGAGACGTAATACTCTTTTATCTTGTCCTTGATGGATTCCCATGAGCACAGGATGCAAAGGACGGTGATGAACGTGGTCAGCATCACAAGGAGCATGCTGATGCCGTCTATGCCGAGGAGATAGCTTATCCCCCATTCCGGGTACCACTCCCTCTGCTCGACAAACTGCATCGCGGCGGTCTTCTCGTTGAATTTGAAAAACAAGGGGAGGGACAGGACAAATTCCAGCAGCGTCCAGACCAGGACGGACGCCTTTATCAAAAGGGCATTCCTCCGCGGCAGCAGCATCAGGAGCAGGGCGCCTGCCAGGGGGAAAAAGATCAGGGTGCTCAAAAGAGGAAATGTCTCACTCATGTATCACGTACCTCTCGGGTTGCCTGCGGCATCACCGCCTAAAATATCGGCCTGACGACAAGATATCCCACCACTATGATTGCGCCCACGATGATGGCGAAGGCATATTCCTGAACATAGCCTGTCTCCATCTTCCTGAGTCTGTCGCCTGCCCGCTTTACGACCGCCGCCGTACCGTTGACCGCCCCCTCGATGATCCAGCCATCGGCCACCTTGAGGAGGATGCCGCCCAGCTTCAACAGGCCGCGGACAAAGATGAAATCGTAAAACTCATCCACAAAATACTTGTTGTGCACCCAGCGGAACAGGCCGGCATACCGCTCTATAAACCTCTGCGGCAGAGAGGGGTTTTTGATGTAGAAGATATAGGCCAGCGTGATGCCCAAAAGGGCAATGAGGACCGACGCCACCATCAGGGCCAGCTCCAGCGAACCGTCATGACCGGCGGCCCCCGATGAGGCCCAGGCCGATCTGACGATGTCAAAATTCAGCGCTGTTTTCATAGGGGCCTCGGGTCCGAATACCGGCGCCAGGAACTTTTCGATGGCGTTTTCCCCGCCCAGAAGGTGCGGAATGCCCACATAACCGCCGACGAGGGAGAGGAAGGCGAGGATCATCAGGGGAATGGTCATCACCCGGGGCGATTCGTGGATGTGATGTTTCACCTCCTCCGAGGCCCGGCATTCGCCGTGAAAGGTCCCGAAAAAGAGGCGGAACATGTAAAAGGCCGTCATCCCGGCCGTCGCCGCGCCGAGGAGCCAGATCCACACATCCCCATGGGAAGAGCTGAAGGCCTTCCAGAGGATTTCATCCTTGCTGAAAAAACCGGAAAAACCCGGTATCCCGGCAATGGCCAGGCAGGCGATAAAGAACGTCCAGTAGGTGATGGGGGTTTTTTTCCTCAAACCGCCCATTTTCCTCAGATCGAGCTCGCCGCTCATGGCGTGCATCACGCTCCCCGCTCCGAGGAAGAGAAGGCCCTTGAAAAAGGCATGCGTCATGAGATGGAAGATGCCGGCCGCATAGGCCCCCACGCCCATGGCCACAAACATGAAGCCGAGCTGGCTGATGGTCGAGTAGGCAAGCACCTTTTTGATGTCATACTGGGCAAAGCCGATGGAGGCGGCAAAAAAGGCGGTAAGGACGCCGATCACGGCGATCACATACAGGGTGTCCGGCGCCATGCTGTAAAGGAAGTTCAGACGGGCGATCATGTACACGCCGGCCGTCACCATCGTCGCCGCATGGATCAGGGAGCTGACCGGCGTGGGACCCTCCATCGCGTCGGGCAGCCAGACGTAAAGGGGTATCTGGGCCGATTTTCCGACGGCGCCGACAAAAAGCAGGAGTGTGATGACGGTGACGACGGCGCCGTTCAGCAGATGGGCATTCTGCCCGATTTCCGCAATGTTCAGCGTCCAGACCCCCTGGGCGCCCAGGCTGATGAAAAGGAAAAAGACGCCGATCAGGAATCCGAAGTCGCCCACCCGGTTGACGATGAAGGCCTTCTTTCCGGCATCGGCGGCGGAATCCTTTTCATACCAGTACCCGATCAGCAGGTAGGAACACAGGCCCACCCCTTCCCACCCCACAAACATCAGCGGAAGGCTGTTTCCCGTCACCAAAAGGAGCATCATGAAGACGAAGAGGTTCAGGTAGATGAAGAACCGCTTGAAACCCGGGTCGCCGTGCATGTAGCCCACGGAGTACACATGGATGAGAAAACCCACGCCCGTTACCACCAGGCACATGATCACCGAAAGGGCGTCCAGCCTAAAACCGATGTTGACGTTCAGTTCGCCGGAGGCGATCCAGGTGTAGATGTCCTTCTCGAATACCCTGGCCGTCGCCGGCAATTGGAGAAACTCGTAAAAGACCGCCGCCGAGCTGAGAAATGCCAAAAACAGGGCAAGACAGGCCACCCAGGCCACAGAGGTCTTCGAAGCCCTGCTTCCAATAGCGCTGTTGATGATGAATCCCGCGGCCGGGAAAAAAGGGATCAGCCAGATATAATCAGCCATCTGTTCTTGTCCTCATGAGTAAACTATCGACGGCCCTCTCGGCGGCATTGCCGTGTTTGTGTTTCCGGAGCATGGCGTCACCCTTTCAACAAGTTCATCTCATCGGCATTCACCGTATCCTGCAGCCGGAAGACCATGACGAAGATGGCGAGCCCGACCGCGGCCTCTACGGCGGCGACGGTCATGATGAAAAAGACGAATATGGAGCCATCCATGGAAGAAAGCGCGCTCGCGGCGGCGATGAAGACCAGGTTCACGGCGTTGAGCATCAACTCAATACACATGAAGACGACGATCACGTTTCTCCTCAAGATGGCGCCGACAGCCCCGATCGTAAAAAGGACGCCGCTGAGGATGAAGCATAAATCGGAAGGGTTTTCCTGCAACATCTGATTCTCCTACTTACTTTCTCTTGGTGATCACCACGGCGCCCACGATCCCTACAAGCAGCAAAATCGAAGCGATTTCAAAGGGGAAAAGGTACTGGCCATAGAGCAGAGCGCCAACCGTCTTTACATGGCCGACGCGGTTGACCACCTCGACCGAATACTCACCGCCCTGGCCGGTCATCTGGTAAAACAACGCCCCTAAAAGTATCTCCCCCAGAAGGACGACGGTGATCAAAGCCCAGGCAATCCTGGTCTTTGCAGATCGGCGGGGTTTCCCGGCGTCGCTCTCCCCTCCCTTTTCCATGTGGACCATCATGATCACAAAAAGGATCAGCATCATGATGGCGCCCGCATAGACCATCACCTGAGCGACGGCGATAAACTGGGCGTTGAGCAGGAGATAGATGACAGCCATGGCAAAGAAGGTCACGATCATCCATAGGGCGCTGTGGATGGGATTTTTCCGGGTGACCATCAGCAGGGAAGAAGCGACGGCGACCAGCGCTGAAACAATAAAGACGATCCCCTTGAAACTCACCATATCCATAACTGATTCCCTCTACAGGGCTCCCTTGCCGGCAAGAAGCTTTTCCTTCGTGAGCAGGAAGTCCTTCCTTTGATAATTCACAGTTTCATACTCCTGTCCGAGCTTGATGGCGTTTACCGGACAGGCCTCCTGGCAGAAGCCGCAGTAGATGCAGCGCAGGGCGTCGATTTCATAGCGGCCGGGATAACGGGCGCCGTCTTCCTTTTCCCTGATCTCCAGGCGAATGCAGTGCGAAGGACAGACAGCGACGCATAACCCGCAGGCCACACAGGCGGTCTCCCCCTGGGCGTTCTTCTCAAAATAATGCATGCCCCGCCAGCGCGGCGATATCTCCCTTTTCCCTTCCGGGTAACGGATCGTCACCGGACGGGAAAAGAACATCTTCAAGGTCAGTCTGAGACCTTTTAACAGAGGGAGGATCATCACATTCACCTAACTATCCATTGCTATCTCAATGCCACGAAAAGGGCGGTGACCACGACGTTCAGGATCGCGGCGGGAAACAGGAACTTCCAGCCGAATTTCATGATATGGTCGTACCGCAGCCGGGGATAAGTTCCCCTGATCCAGATAAACAGAAAGATCATCGCCATCATCTTGATAAAAAACCACACCGGTCCCGGCAGCCACGGTCCCAGCCATCCTCCGAGAAACAAGGTGGTGCTGAGGGCGGCGACGATCACCAGGTGGATGTATTCGGCAATCATGAAGAGGGCGAACTTCATGCTGCTGTATTCGATATTGTAACCGCAGGCAAGCTCACTCTCCGATTCCGGCATGTCGAAGGGCGTCCGGTTGATTTCCGCCAGGCCTGCCACAACATACAACAGGAAAGCGAAGGGTTGATAAACGATGAACCACAGGCCCCTCTGGGCTTCCACAATCTCGGTCAGGCGCAGGGAACCGGCCAGGATGATCGTGCCGAGAATGATCAGGCCGAGGGCGACCTCGTAGCTGATCATCTGGGCGGCCGCTCTGAGCGACCCTAACAGACCGTATTTGTTTCCCGACGCCCAGCCTCCCAGGACGATCCCGTATTCGCCCAGGGTGCCCAGGGCAAAAATATACAGGATACCGATATCCACGTCGGCGATCACAAGTTTAATCTCCCGCCCGAGAACGGTGATGCTGTCTCCAAAGGGGATCAGTGCAAACATGGAAAGAGCGGTAATAAAGGAGATCATCGGTGCGATGACAAAGACAGCCTTATCGGCGTTGTCGGGGATGATGTCCTCTTTGACAAAGGACTTGATGCCGTCCGCAATCGGCTGGAGCAGTCCGAAAAAGCCCACCCGGTTCGGCCCCAGCCTGACCTGCATGTAGCCGAGGAATTTCCTTTCCAGCAAGGTCAGGTAGGCGACAAAGAGCATCAGGCAGGTCACGACGACCAGGATCATGACGACTGTCTGTATCAGAAAATAGAATGATTCCATTTACGCCTTCCTTACCGATACGTCTATCACCTTCGCCGGCTTCCGGGAAAGTAAGAGCATCTCCCCGCGCTTCCGGAACAGCAGACACTCCAGAACGCCTTTCCGGATGCCTGGCTTTATCGTCACCGTGCCGGTCGCGGTTCCATCCACGCTTTCCATGGAAACCGCATCCCCGTCGGCCAACCCGAGGATTGTCGCGTCCTCGGGCGAGACATACAGCATATCCTTCGTCACCATGGCGCAGCCTTTGCCGTAGACTTCTTTGCCGGCCAGATGGTGGTTCGCAAAGAGGTCCCTGAGGATGAGCCGATAGGGCCTTGTCGCGGCGGTTGCCGATGGGGCGGATAACGGTGGTAAGAGAAATCCCCCTTTTCCGGCCGATTCCGGCTTCGCTTTTACTGAATCCCCACTCTTTATCCGGAGACTCTTTTTGAGATCCGCATCGAGCTCATCACGGGTCGTGTAGCGTTTTCCCCCCAGCCGGTTCAGGAGTTCCTGCAGAAACTCCAACCCGCCTTGTCCGCCGGCGCACGCCTTCTTCACCTCCCGGAGCGTCCCGTCGCCGGAGATCACCGTGCCCGCCTTTTCCGCAAAGGTCGTGGAGGGAATCGTCAGGTGGGCGAAATCCATCACACGAGTCGGGAGGATATCGCACACGAGGACAAAGGCCTTTTTGGCGAGGGCGTCCTTTACCTTCTCCGCGCTTAGGAACTGAAAGGGGTCCTCTTCATAGATCACGATTCCGGCGGTATCCGGAGAAAAGAGCGCGTCCTCGGGCGCGGTCACGGCGCCCAGGATGGATACGGCGCCGCGGGCGTTCGCCTGGAGGGCCGTGGGGATGATCACCCCTTGCCCCGGCAGACCCTTTAAAAGACAGAAGTTCAGAAGGGCGGTCAGGCTTTCCTCACGATCGCTGATACCGGAACCGAAGAGAACCGCGATACGGTCCGCCTCTCCGATCAGCTTGCCGGCCTTTTCCAGGAGCGCCTCATCGACACCGCCCGGCGCCGCGGAGTTTACGGCGGCGGCGTCAAGGAGCGTCTTTTTGAATTCGGCAAAGCCCTCCAGCTTTTCCACCTCTTTGGCGTGCCTTCCCTCGTTCAATATCCTCCGGGAGAGGGCATTGAAAACAAGGGCATCCTGACCCGGCACGGGCTGCAAATGGGCGTCCGCGATCCGCGCAAGCGACGCAGGGAGGGGATCGATGACGATCACCCGGGCGCCCTTATGAATGACGGTCTCCCGCACCTTGTTGGCCAAAAGATGGTTGTTGACCAGAAGATCCGCACCGGCAACGATGATCACGTCACAGCCGGAGAGCCTCTCCGGCCCGCCGTCGAACCCGATTCCCATTTTCTCAAACGCAGCGGCTATCTTCCCCGTATGGTAGAAGGCAGACGAAGCGACCCTGGCCCCTTTAAAGAGCCCGGCGATTTGGGAGAGGAGATACAGCTCCTCATTGGTCACACGGGAGGAGACGATAAATCCCAGCCCCTTTCCTTCCGCGGCAAGTCGCTGGAGGCGATCCGCCGCCGTCTGCACGGCGGCTTCCCATTCCACCGTCTTTTTCTCGCCGCCGGCCGTCCGACAGGGACTGGTCAGGCGGGAGGGATGGTTATGAAAATCATAACCGAACCTGCCCCGGACGCAAAGCGACGCATGGTTGGGGGGCAGATCGGTCTTGCCGAATATCTTGCTGATGACTCCCCCTTCACACACATTCAGCGTCAACCGGCAGCCGAAACCGCAATGGGGACAAGTGGTATCGGTCCTATCGCTCTGCCAGGCCCGGCTTTTTACGGGGCTCAGGTTTTCCGTCAGCGCCCCGATCGGACACAGGGCGAGGCACTCCCCGCAGGAAATGCAGTCGCCGTCGTTGGTTGCGGCGATCCGGGCCGCAAAGCCCTTTCCCGTTATGTCGATGGCGGACCGCCCCGATACCTCGCGGCAGGCGCGGTAACACCTTCCGCACAGGACGCATCTGAGTTCCCAGTACCGGATGAGGGGGGTGGCATAAGCGCCTTTCGTATCGATACGCAGGGCCTCGTATTCGACCCTTTCGATCCCGTGTTCGTAGACGAGTTCCTGGAGACGGCATTCTCCGCCCTCATCGCACTGCGGACAATCCAGGGGGTGGGAGACGAGGATAAGTTTCAAGAACTCCCGCCTCATCCGGAAGAGCTTCTCCGACCGGGTTGTGACGGCGATCCCGTCCAGCGCCGGCGTGGTGCAGGCGGTCATGGGTTCGCTGTAACCCTCTACCTCGACCAGGCAGAGACGGCAGGAACCGATCGGCAACAGATGCTTATGGTAGCAAAGGGTGGGGATATCAATGCCCGCTTCATTGGCCGCGGCGAGGATCGTCGTTCCCGGTCGGGCGGTCACTTCTTTGCCGTCGATGGTCAGTGTGATCATGTCAAATGTTATCCTTCACCCGAATACCGCTGTCGAACGCCGGGCGCGGTGCATCCCTGCCCGGCGCTTCCCGCTCTACCCTATGGCGATCATGCCGATACGGTAACAGCGCAGACACCGCTCCGCCTCGTCCGTCGCCTCATTGATTTTATAGCCCGTCTCCACTTCGTCGAACGACCACTTCCTCGTCTCCGGTTCCAGCATGGGCAGGTGCGCCTTCTTCAGACCGCCAATGGCGCCGAACTGTTCTTTTTTATTGTAAACCCCAAGCTGGGAAAAAAGGGATTTGAATTTCTCGTCAATAGACGCTTCCACCTTGCCGCCGGAAAGATAGAGGTCGATCTTTTCCGCCGCCTTTTTTCCCGTACCGGTGGCCTTGACCAGCACATCGGGACCCGTGACGCAGTCCCCGGAGGCGAATACCCCCTCCTGCGATGTAGTGAAGGTTTCCTCGTCGGCGTCGATGGTATTCCATTTGGTCAGTCGGATGCCGTCTTTTTCCGAAAGGAAGGAGAGGTTGACCTTCTGACCGATAGCCGGGATCAGGATGTCCGTTTCGATGATGAATTCCGAACCGGCGACCGGGACGGGTCTTCTGCGGCCGCTCTTGTCCGGTTCACCGAGTTCCATGCGAATGCACTCCACTCCGACGACCTTTCCCTCCCGGGAGAGGATTCGCGTGGGATTGCAAAGGTAGTGGAATTTGACTTTCTCCTCCTCGGCGTCATGGATCTCTACCGGGTCGGCCGGCATTTCCACTATGGTGCGCCGGTAGACGAGGTTCGCATCCTCCTTGCCGATGCGAAAGGAGGAGCGGACACAGTCGATCGCCACATTGCCGCCACCGACCACCACCACTTTCTTCCCTTCGGGGTAAGGATCCTTTCCCTGGCTGATGTCCAGAAGATACCGGACGCCGGGGATGAAGCCCCGGTATCCCATCTCTTCGCCCTCCACGCCCATGGGCATGCTGTCATGGGCGCCCACGCCGATGAAGACGGCGGCATAGTCTTTTCTCAGATCCGTAAGGGTAATCTCTTTTCCCACCTCGACGCCGTAGCGTATCTCCACGCCGGCCCCCTTGATGATGTCCACCTCGCGCCCGAGGATCTGCCGGGGCAGGCGGAAATCCGGGATCCCTACGGCGGCCATGCCCCCCGGTTCGGGGAGTTTCTCGAAGATCGTCGGCTGGTAACCCTTCAGGGCCAGGGTATAGGCGCAGGAGAGGCCTGCCGGACCGGCGCCGATAATGGCGACTTTCCGGCCGGCACTTTTGGCAGCGGCGCCTTTGGGATGTCTGTCTTTCTCTATTTCGTAATCCGCGGCAAACCGCTTCAGATTCTTGATGGAGATGGACTCATCGAGGTTTGCCCTCCGGCAGTTCGATTCGCAGGGACGGATACAGACCCTGCCGAGGGTCCCGGCCATGCAGATGCTCTCCCGGATCGTGGCCAGCGATTCGGCGAACCGCTGCTCGCCGATCTCCTCCACGTAACGGGGAATATCGAGACTGCTGGGGCAGACGCTGACGCAGGGGGCGGTCACGGAAAACCGGTACCGGCCTTCAGGCGATTTCCTGCCTTTCGTAGCGGCATCGGTAAAGGCCTGAGGGAAGTATTTCAGCGCATGGAGGATGGGGTTCATGCCCGTCTGGCCGATGGAACACTTGGACCCCTCCCGGATCTGCCGCGCGAGATCCCCGATACGGGCGACGTTTTCCGCCCGACCCTCTCCGGAGGCGATCTTCCTGAGCCAGTCGCAAACCAGCCGCGTCCCGACCCGGCAGGGGAAACATTTTCCGCAGGACTCCGACTGCACGGCCTCCGCATATCGGGCGCACATGTCGACGATGTCCACATCCCCATCGCACAGAACGATGCCGTCCCAGCCCATGAAGGCCTTGATCCGTTCGCCGGTCCGGAACTCCGCCGGAAGCTTGACGTTTCCCGGTTGCCTGCGGTCCTGCTCCGCGGCCGTCCGGTTGTCGACCAGCTCTTCCTGCCAGGAGCTGAAAATGATTTTTTCCATCCCTTTACCTGTCTATCTCCCCCAGCACGATGTCGATGCTGCCGATGGCGGCAACGACATCCGCGACCATTTGTCCTTCGATCATCCGCGGCAGGGCGCCGAGATTGATGAAGGACGGCGGTCTGATTTTCATCCGGAAGGGCTTGTTGGTCCCGTCGCTGATCAAGTAAAAACCGAGTTCGCCCTTCGACGATTCGATGGAGGCGTAAACCTCGCCGCGGGGGGTCTTGAAGCCCTCTTCCATGATCTTGAAATGCCGGATCAGGGCGGCAATATCCTTGCCCACCTCTTCTTTTGCCGGCGGCGTCACCAGCGGCGCATCGACGGCCATCACGGGTCCCTCGGGGAGCTTCTCCATAGCCTGCGCGACGATCCGGTTGGATTGCCTCATCTCCTTGAGTCGGACCAGGTAGCGATCATACACGTCTCCCTTCCGCCCCAGAGGGATCTCAAAATCAAAATCCTCATAGCTCGAATAGGGATAGGCCTTCCTTACGTCGTAATACACGCCGGACGCCCGGAGCACGGGTCCCGTGACCCCGTAGTTGATGCAATCCGCGCCGGACATCGGAGAGATCCCCTGCGTCCTTTTCTTCCAGATGATGTTTTCCGTCAGCAGCGTTTCGTATTCATCGACCCTCTTGGGGAATGTCTCGACGAACGCTTTGACGCGCGGCAAAAAAGGTTCGGGAATATCGGCGGCAATGCCTCCGATCCGGATGAAACTCGGGGTGAGCCGGGCGCCGGTCACCAGCTCCAGCATCCCGAGGATCTCTTCCCTGTCCCGAAAGGCGTAAAAGAGCAAAGTCATCGCCCCGAGGTCCAGGGCATGCGTGGCGATCCAGAGGAGGTGGGCTGCAATCCGCTGGAGCTCGGCCAGCAATACCCGCAGATACTGGGCCCTTTTGGGAATAGCGATATCCAGGAGTTTCTCCACTGCCAGGCAGTAGGCAAGATTGTTGGAAAGGCCGCTTGTGTAGTCCAGCCGGTCCGTCAGTGTCAGGGCCTGGGGGTAGGTCATGGATTCGGCTAGCTTCTCTATCCCCCGGTGGAGATAACCGATGTCCGGAACGGCCTTGACGATGACCTCGCCGTCCAGTTCCAAAAGGAGCCGGAGCACCCCGTGCGTTGCCGGATGCTGGGGACCCATGTTAATCGTCATCAGGCGTGTTTCAGACATCGGTTTGATTTCCTTTTTCCTCCTCCAGACAGACGGGAAAAGGCTTGTCAAAATCCACACCCTTGAGAGGATAATCCTTCCTCAGGGGATAGCCGGAAAAATCTTCCGGAAGCAGGATGCGTCTCAAATCGGGGTGGTGGCTGAACTCGATCCCGAACATATCGTACACTTCCCTTTCCATCCAGTCCGCGGCCTTCCAGATGTCGCTCACCGTATCCACCGCTGCGCCCTCGGGCGCCCCGATCTTGATCTTCAGTCTGTTGTTGTATTTCATGGAGTGAAGAAGATAAACGACCAGGAAACGGGGCGATTCGGTTCCGGAGTCCACACCGGCAATATCGACCAGCAGGTCGTAAAGCGTGCCATCGCTCTCCTTCAGGAACGTCATGACCGCCCGAAGCTGTCCTTTATCCACCGTGACAAGGATTTCGCCTCTGAACTCCTCGATCCCCCGCACCGCCTCCGGAAATTTTTCCCTGAGCCGCTCGCATGCTGTGCACTTAGCCATTGCTCCCCCACGGCAAGCTGACCAGTTTTCTCTCTGTCGATTTCTCCCGGGCGATCTTTTCCTGCAGGGAGATCAGCCCTTTCAGAAGACCTTCCGGGCGGGGCGGGCAACCGGGAACGTAAACATCCACCGGGACAATCTGATCGACACCCTGGACGACGCTATAGGATTGGAAAATACCCCCGCTGCAGGCACAGGAGCCGTAGGCGATCACCCATTTCGGCTCGGGCATCTGATCATAGATGCGTCGGAGCACGGGCGCCATCTTCTTTGTCAACGTCCCGGCGACAATCATCAGATCGGCTTGACGGGGAGACGGCCTGAAGACCTCGGCGCCGAAGCGGGCGATGTCGTAGGTCGCCGAACTTGCCACCATCATCTCCAGGGCGCAACACGCCAGACCGAAGGTGACGGGCCAGATGGAGTTTTTTCTCGCCCAGTTGATGACATCCTGCAGCGAGTCCGGCACAACCTCTACTGCCATTCCAGAGCCCCTTTCCTCCACAGATAGACGTAACCGATCAACAGGATGATCACAAAAAACAGCATCACTAGAAAACCGAAGAGTTTCAGACTGCCCGCCACAACCGCCCAGGGATAGAGGAACATGATTTCAATGTCGAAAATCAGAAAAAGCATCGCTACGATATAGTAGCGGATATTGATCTTCATCCGGGTCGGCCCTATGGTCTGCATGCCGCATTCATAAACGGAGAGTTTAATCCTGTTGGAAATCCGATGGCCAAGAAGATAGGAGGCGCCGACAATGAGCAGCGCTATAAGGCCGGCAAAAATCATCATGACGAGAATGGGAACATATTCGATCATGGTTCATCGCCTCATGAGAGAATGAAAAAACGACAATCGGGCGCGAGCCGCCATCACCGCTGATCATCAGGCTGAGGGGAGCAAACTTTACGCTCCGACCTGTCCGCCGGCGGCGGCATACTTCATATAAGGCAATCCCTTCGTTGTCAAGACAAAATTGATGAACTCGTAAAAAGTCAAAAATGCCCAAGAATCCTCATTCCGGTGATAATCGGAATGAGGAGATTTCAATGCGTAACAAAAACACTGGAAACCGGTTTTCACCGGTGTGACGACTTTTTACGCGATCATAAAATGGGGCTTTATGTGAATGCAATATGATCAGGAACTAACCCTTTTCCTGCAGACGAGTGATGAATATCTCCCGTGCCATCTGGGCATCAATGGCAAATTCCGAATAGCCGACCCGAAAGATATAGGAGGGATAAGACTGCATAAGGTGGATGGGATTGCCGGGGAGCACTCCCATGGCGACCAGTTTCTGCATCTTTTTATTGTCTTCGGTCTGTATATAGGCGATCTTTCCTTCCTCACCGGATTTGAGTTCCGTAAGCGGTACAACCCCCAGGTCGCCGCTCCGCTTGGCCTCCAGGCAGCAATCGCCGGCAGGGATAGCCTTCCCATGCGGACAGGTATCCGGATGATTCAGCATCGTACACACTTTTGCATCCACGCCCTCGTTCAGAAGATGTTCGAATTGACAGGCCTTGTTATCTCCGCTTTCTCCCCTGATATTGAGGACATCCATGATAAGCCTCTCCGCGAGGCGATGGCGTCGGATGGTCATGCGGCCCTCTTGTCTTCCTTCCGGCCGGAAAGTGATCCTCCCCTCTTTTATCTCGATCAAGGCCAGTTTCGTGAGTTCATCAAAGGCCGGATCATCGGCGGCGACGCCGATTCTTTCCATTGCGGCGAATCCCTCTCCATTCTCCTCAATGGCCGTCCACATGGCCTCCAATATCTCCTCCGCCTTTTCAGATAATTTCATCACTTTCTCCTTTGATCATTTCATTCGGCCATGTGTCTTCTCTACAAGACCTTCCCACCCCCACCCTAACCCTCCCCCGTCGAGGGGGAGGGTTTTTTAGACTTTTTTTACGAGGGCATCCCAATCATCTTATTTATCAGTTACCGCGGGTAAATGCATTATCCCCGTGCGAACCATTTTTTTAATTTTTTTATCCACTGAGGTTCTTTGGGAATTTCATAGTTGCAGCGGGGGCACTTCACCATTTTGCAGCCGGAGCCCACGGGACAACTTTTGCATCCCTGGATGCCGTCCTCCTCCTTGAATTCATATCCGCAGAAATCACAGCGCATCAGAGAATCCCCGTTGTCAAAAGGATTTTATTGAGCAGATAACCGCTGCCGAAGGCAAAGACACTTACAAACAGTCCGATGGCGACGGCGACCGCCGCCCCCCTTTCCTTCTTGATGATGAGGAACTGGGCAATACAGGGGATAAAGAGGGTCAGCGTCACCGCGGCAACGGTGATCTGCCTTGGATTAAGCAGCCCCTTGGTCTGCAGGTCATACAGACCCGCAGCGCCGTAATCACGACGGAAGAAGCCGAAGATAAAGGCAACCGCCGCTTCCCGGGGCAAGCCAATCGCCGCCATTACCGGGGCGGCCCCGTCAGACATTTTTTCAAATAAATGGGTGATCTTCCCTATCCAGAGAAGCAAAGAAGCCAGAATAAAAAGCGGCAAAATCTCCATGAAATACCACTGCATCCTTGAATAGGTCTTGGTCAGGATGTTGGAGAGCTGCGGCAGGCGCATGGGAGGCAGCTCCATATAGAACATGGGGGTCTCACCCGGGATAATCCGCGCCGCCAGCACTCCCACGAAAAGAAAAATCAACAGCAGGCAAATAAACCAGACCAGCAGCGCTCCCGGCGCCTGGGAAAGGAGCGCCATGATGACGCCGAGCTGGGCGGAACAGGGAATGGCCAGGGAAAGAAGGAGGGTTGCAATGATCCGCTCCCGCACTGTTTCCAGCGTACGGGTCACCATCGTCGCCATGGTGTCGCAACCGAAACCGAGCACCATGGGAATGACCGCTCGACCGGTGAGCCCGATCTTTTTGAATAGCCGATCCACCAGAAGCGCCAGACGCGGGAAGTAACCGCTGTCCTCCAATAGGGAGAAAAAAAGGAAAAACGTCGCCACGATCGGCAGGATGATGCCGATGGCGTAGCGCAGTCCCAGCGTGATGATGCCGTACTCGCCCACAAAGAGCTCCTGAATAACCGGCCAAGGGACGGTTTCCTTGACAATCCCTGAAATCCACGGGTTGAAATACTCTTCGAAAAGCGTCCCCTCGAGAAAGTCAACCAATGTCCCGGCGCCGAAGACGCCCACAAACTGGTAGAGACCGTAGTACAGAACGATAAGCAGCAGCGGCACACCCGTCAGAGGTCGCACCGCCCACCGGGAAAGCTTTTCGCCGAACGTCGTCTTTCTTTTGTCTGGGACACAAAATACCCCATCCAGCAGCTTTTCAGAGATTTTCCTCCTCTCCAGGGAAAGATCCAGGTGGAACGATTCCCGCCTGGCATAGATCTTTTCCCTGATTTTGGCCTCCACGGCGGCAAAACCCTCCCCTTCTTTTGTCATGACCAGGTCCGCTATTTCCTGATCGCGCTGCAGGAGCAGTAGAGCGACCGCCTTGGGAGAAAGGGTGAATCGGCTCCGAAAAAGCCCCGCTACCTCCGCGATATCATTTTCCAGTCGTCTGCTGTATTCGGGAACAGGGTGAACGGAACGCTGATAATTGGAGATGATCCCCCGTACTTCAGAGAGCCCGCGTTTCTTTGCCATCGCGGTCCCGACGGCGGGGATTCCCAACCGTGTCGAGAGCAGGGGGATATCGATCGATATCCCCAGTCGTTCCGCCTCGTCCATAATATTCACCACAAGGATCACCGGCAGTCCGGCCTCCACCAGCTGAATGGTCATGGCCAGCATCCTTTCCAGATTCCTGGCGTCAATGACATGGATGACCATATCAGGCGAATCTTCAAGAAGGATTCTCCTGGCCACGCTCTCCTCTTCGGTAATCGGGAGGAGGGAATACATCCCCGGCGTATCGATGATCTCGAAACGCTCTCCGGCGATGACCGCCGTTCCCCTTGCGACTTCCACCGAGGTGCCGGGATAGTTGGAAACGGTGACATAGGCGCCCGTCAGGGCATTGAACAAAACGCTCTTCCCCACATTGGGATTGCCGACCAAAACAACCTTTCTGGCCCCGCAAGACCCTTCGGCAAGTGGTGCGTGGCAGGAGGATCCTCTTCTTTGTCTTTTTCTTTTTCTGAACAATGCCATCGGATCATGTGACCTTTCTTATTTATTGCTAATGAATATCCCTCTCAATCGATCGTTAAAAATTTTTACTTCCGGCACTTGGCGCATAGACCGTAAAGCTCCAGCTTATGGCTGTGGATGATAAAACCGTGGCTGTCCGCGACATCCTTTTGCAGATCCTCGATGGTTTTATTTTCAAATTCTGCTATCGCACCGCAACCGGTGCAGACCAGATGGTCGTGATGCTCACCCTCCACAAGATGTTCATATCGGGTCTGCCCGTCTCCGAAATGGATCTCATGGGCGATTCCCGATTGGGCAAAAAGCTTCAAAGTCCGGCACACCGTCGCATACCCGATACCCGGGTGCCTGGCCCTCAGCTTCCGGTACAGTTCCTCCACACTCATATGCCTCTTGGAGGAAAGGAAAAAATCGAGGATGATGTCACGCTGCCGCGTGGATTTAAGACCTTCCCGGGCAATGAACTCCCGGAATACTTCTTTTTTCATGTCCCGTTTCAAATATTGCCTCCTAATTGAAAATGATAATCAAAATACATATGGAAAAGGGATTTGTCAAGCCCATTTTTTGAGATTTTTTTGGGTTCCTCCGGTTACTGCATATTTCTGAAGTCAGCAAAACGTCAACTTCGACGAAGATGCAGGATTCCAACTCGTAATCATTGTCCTAAAAATATTGACTTAATGATATTTGAGAGTATAGTAGAACCCATAAGGTCTGATTCTCACGATGTTATCATCATCTTCAGTTACCATAGAGGTGGGTAAATGTTTAAGGGAATCTATGAGAAGCATAGTTGCTTAGATCGCCCCACCTCCTCACAGCGGTCAGAACATCCTCTCCATACAACACCTCATCGGTGGCAGTCGATATACTGACTCGGTGCCGCCGGCGTGGATTTTGTGTCCGCTGTGTAATGCACCTTTAAAAACCGATTATCCTGCAAGACCATCGCTTAACCGACCGAGTTTTCTCGTGGCGGTTGTGAAGATATCGCAGGGTGATCTTGCCTTGGACGTCCATGACGCTGAAAGGGCGCCGGAACCAGTGAAGGTGAAAGGATATGGGTGAAAATGCGGACGAATCTTAACAAAAAAGCGGCTTATGCCATTGCCGTTGTCATCGCCGCCGCTGCCTTGTACGCAACCAGCCTCGAAAGCTATGTGCTTTTTCACAGCATGGCCGAACTGTTCAGCATCGTCATCGCCGCGGGCATCTTTGTAATCGCCTGGAACACGCGGAAGTTTATGCCGAATGCCTATCTCCTCTTTGTCGGCATTGCCTATCTTTATATCGCATTTATCGACCTTGCGCACACGCTCGCGTACAAGGGTATGGGGGTGTTTCCCGGGGCCGACGCCAACCTCCCCACGCAGCTCTGGATCGCCGGAAGGTACATGGAGGCGGTTTCCCTGTTCGTCGCGCCGTTCTTCCTGGGGAAAAAGCTGAGAGTTGTTCCCGTCGTCATCGCTTATTTTTTCGCGACCGCGCTTTTGCTGTTTTCCATCCATTCCGGAGTATTTCCCGACGCCTTTATTGAAGGCAGGGGGCTTACGCCGTTCAAGGTCGCGAGCGAGTATATCATTTCGCTCATATTGGCAGGGGCGATTATCTATCTCCGGAAGAAGAGCGAATATTTTGAGAAGCCGGTTTTGAACCTGCTGATATGGTCCATAATTACGACCATAGCGTCCGAGATGGCATTCACGCTCTATAAGGATGTCTACGGCTTTTTCAACCTGCTCGGCCACTATTTCAAGATTGTTTCATTTTATCTGATTTGTGCGGCGCTCATCAAAACGAATCTGAAAAAACCGTATGAGTCCCTGGTTCATGAGATCGATGAGCGAAAACAAGCGGAAGAAAAAATCCTCAAACTTAATCGCGTTTATTCTGTAATCAGTCAAATAAATCAAACAATTGTGAGAGTGCGTGAGAAGGACGCAATATTGAGTGAAGCCTGCCGCATTGCCGTTGAATATGGAAAATTCCGAATGGCATGGATCGGAACGATCGATGAAGAGACCCTTCTTGTAAAACCGGTAGCATATTCGGGAGTCGAGGAGGGCTATCTCTCAATTTTCAAAGAGATTTCCGTCGATGACGTGCCTGCCGGTCGTGGACCGACCGGTACAGCAATCCGGGAAGGTCGGCATTACGTATGCGATGATATGGAAAAAGACCCGCGCATGGCGCTCTGGAGCGAAGAAGCGCTCAAACGCGGGTATCGTTCTTCAATTGCACTCCCGATAAGGCATTCCGGTAAAGTGATCGGCGCTTTCAATCTTTATGCATCCGTTCCTGGTTTTTTTGACCAGGAAGAAATTCATTTGCTCGATGAGGTAACGAACGATATTTCCTTTGCCATAGATTCAATTGAAACAGCAAAGAAGAAGATGGAAGCAGAAGAGGAACTGCGGAAATACCGCGAGCATCTTGAAGAGATGGTAAAGGACCGAACCGCTAAGCTTGAACGCATGAACCGGCTCTTTGTGGGGCGGGAACTCCGGATGAAGGAGCTGAAGGAGAAAATCGCCAGGCTTGAAAAAGAGGGTGGGAAGGTATCATGAGCAATTCTGACAGGACCAAGATGGGGTTATCGCACATCAAACGCTACGCACTGCTTTTATTTGCCGCCTGGTCAGTCATTGTTTTCGCCTTGCTCCTCTGGAATGCCATTCAAACACGCGAAGAAACCCAAAAATATGCACACATTTATACAAATTCAGCTTTTGAAAAAGATATTCTTTATCGCCGCTGGGCTACAATGCATGGAGGTGTGTATGTACCGGTTACCAACAAAACCCCACCGAATCCATATCTTTCAGACATACCGGAACGTGACATAAGAACCCCTTCAGGCAGACAGCTCACATTGATGAATCCTGCCTATATGACCCGTCAGGTATATGAATTGGAGAGAGAGGTTTCCGGGGCGCGCAGTCACCTTACCAGTTCAAAACCCATAAAACCAGAAAACGCGCCTGATGAGTGGGAGAAAAAAGCACTTATTGCTTTTGAGCGGGGTGTGACTGAAATATCTTCAATCGAGAATATCGAAGGGCGTGAATACTTTCGCCTGATGCGGCCGCTCATTACAGAAGCAGGGTGTCTTGAATGCCATGCAAAGCAAGGATATAAGTTAAACGATATCAGGGGCGGCATCAGTGTTTCGCTGCCGATGGATTCGATCAGGGAACTGGCAGGTACAACCCAAAGCAGGAACATTGCAATATATCTTCTCCTCTGGTTGGTTGGAACGGGAGGCATTGCATTTGGATATTATCGGGTGAGTAAGAGTGAATTCAAACGTCATCAGGCAGAGGAAGAACTGGGGATTGCTTATCTCGATTTGGAAAAGAAAGTCCATGATCGAACTGCCGATTTAAATAAAGTCAACGAGGCGTTGCACAAGAGCGAAGAGCAGTTCCGCGAAACATTCTATCGCGCAGCCGTCGGAAATGTTCAGGTCGAGCCGGTGTCCGGCCGCTTTCTACGCGTGAACCCGGCTTTCTGCGAATTCATCGGCTATTCGGAGTCGGAACTGCTCGAGAAAACATTCGTCGAAATCACCTTCCCGGAGGATCGCGAATTAGACGGGCAGCTTTTTCGGCGCTTGATCCTACGAGAAATCCCGACCTTTGTGCGCGAAAAGCGCTACACCCGCAAAGACGGCGCCGTGGTCTGGGGCCAGGTATCCGTGACCATGCTCTTCGACCGCGAAGGGCAGGCGAGCATGGTCACGGCGGTCATCCAGGACATCACCGACCGCAAGAAGGCGGAAGAAGAGCTGCGCAAATACCGCGATCAACTTGAGGAACTAGTCAGAGAGCGCACCGCCGAACTCGAAAATAAGATATCGGAAATTGAGCGGCTGAACAGGCTCTTTGTGGGTAGGGAGCTCCGGATGAAGGAATTGAAAGAGAGGATAAAGGAACTGGAGAAGACGTTCGAATGAAAAAACTATTGTGGTTAGCGATTATCGGAGAGTTGATATTTACATTCCCAGCATTTGCAAGTGAAAAACTCCGTATTTATACCAACAACTATGAACCTTACTATGGGGAGAACATGGCTGATTTCGGACCTGTCATCAAGATCACCCGCCTTGCATTCCGAGAGGCGGGATATGATGTCGAAGTAAAGTTTCGTCCCTGGGCAAGGGTTATAAAGGAAGGACAGGATGGTGAATGTGATGTCATCGCGAATATATGGTTTGACAAGGGGCGGGAAGGATGGATGGCGCTTTCCGCTGCCATACTGGAGAATGAGATCGGATTCTATAAAAGAAAAAATGATGATCTGGTTTTTAAGGATTATGCCGATCTAAAAGCAAAGGGGATCGCGATCGGAACCGTACGCGCCTATATCAGCCCTGAAGGGTTTGATCAGGCCGGTTTGAAGACGGAGGAGGTCACGGAAGACCTTCTGAACATGAGAAAATTGGTCAACCATCGTATAAGATTGGCCCTGGTGGATCGTCAAGTTGGCGCTTATCTTCTAAAAAAGGAAGGCCGGGAGAATGACATCGATTGGCTCGTCACTTTACAAAAGATCCCCCTTCGCAACGGCATCATGAAAAATGCCAAGGGAGATTGGAAAAAGAAGCTTGCCGATTTCAATAAGGGGTTGGCGATCCTGAAAGGCAAAGGCGTTGTTGCGCGGGTCTTGAAAGAGCACCATCTCCGGCATTGATGACTTCGGAACCTGTGCGGAAACGTCAGATGATGAGGGGAACAAACATGGCCACTCAAAAATACTCTGTTGCAACATTGGTGATTATTGCCCTTGTCACAGCCACAACCTTGCTGCTGGGGGCTTTCGGGGTGAGCTATTACGTGTATGACCGGAATCGTCAACTTGCCATGCTCCGTAACGAACTTGTCGTAAACGCGGATCAGCTTGCAACGGGTCTTGCCGCCCCTGTGTGGAACTATGATGATTCCCAGGTTGATAAGATCATCGAAAGTTCGTTTATGAACAACAATATCTACGGTGTCGTGGCCCGTGCAAACGGAAATGTCCATGTACGGCTGAGGGACGCTCAGTGGCGGATCGTGGTCGGTGACCGAGAATTTCCCGCCGCCGGACTTCTTGTTGAAGAACGGAAAATAACCTTGGCAAACAAGTCCATCGGTACGGTCAAAATGTTTATCACCCCGAAATTCATCGAAGCAGGGCTGAGAAAAACGCTCATCCTGCTAACATCCATCATTTTTTTTGTCGATCTGATCCTGATTCTGAGTCTCTATCTGCTCATCCGGCATATTATGCTGAAACCTCTGAAGATTATTGAGCGATATGCCGTGGCTGTCAGTTCCGGCGGCGGAGAAGGAGTGACGATCGAGGGCACGGGCTTCCACGGTGAACTGGAGCGTCTGCGGACAGCCATCGAAAAAATGGTCGGCCTGCTGGATGCGCGTTATGCCGAAATACAGACGACCGCGGAAGAGTTGCGAAGCAGTCGGGAATTCCTCAATACTATTGTTGAGAACATCCCGGGCATGATCTTCCTAAAGGATGCCAAGGATCTCCGGTTCGTCCGGTTCAACCGGGCAGGAGAGGATCTACTGGGTCATTCCAGGACCGACCTGTTGGGGAAGAACGATTACGATTTCTTTCCGAAGGATCAGGCAGACTTTTTTATGGAGAAGGACCGGGAAGTTCTGCGCAAGAAGGAGGTTGTGGATATACCAGAAGAAGCCCTGCAGACTCGCAACAAGGGAGAGCGCACAATGCACACCAAGAAGGTGCCGATCCTGAATGCGAAGGGAGAATCCGAATACCTGCTGGGCATCTCCGAGGACATTACCGAGCGCAAGCTGGCAGAAGAAGAACTGCACAAATACCGCGATCACCTGGAAGACCTCGTGAAGGAACGGACCGTTGAACTGGAGGAGACGCAGGCGGCCCTGGTCAACATCGTGGAGGACGTGAACGAAAAATCCCGGGAACTCGCCCAGGCGAACGTCCGGATCACGGAGCTTGACCGTCTCAAATCCGCCTTTCTGGCCACCATGTCCCACGAACTGCGCACCCCGCTCAACTCCATCATCGGTTTTACCGGCATTGTCCTGCAGGGGATGTCGGGACCCCTAAACGATGAACAGGCCAAACAGCTCGCCATGGTCAAGGGCAGCGCAAACCACCTGCTGGACCTCATCAACGACGTCCTGGACATCTCCAAGATCGAGGCCGGCCAGGTTCAGATCACCAGGAAGTCCTTTGATGTGCGCTCGGTCATCGAGGCGGCCCTGCGCACCGTGTTGCCTCTGGCCGCGAAGAAGGGGCTCTCTCTGGATAGCGCTATTGCCGCTGACGTAGGCGTGATGATCAGCGACCGGCGGAGGGTGGAACAGATCCTCATCAATCTGGTCAATAACGCCGTCAAATTTACCGAGCAGGGGGAGGTGCGCGTCGCGGCGCGACGAGTTCGTGGTGAGGAACTCCACGGAGATTTCGTGGAAATTTCCGTGGCAGATACGGGCATCGGCATGAAACCGGAAGATATGGGCAAGCTCTTCATCCCTTTCAGTCAGATTGATACCGGCCTGACACGCAGTTACGAAGGAACAGGCTTGGGGCTCTCCATCTGCGGGAAACTGGTGGAGATGCTGGGGGGCACGATGCGAGTGGAAAGCGAGTGGGGAAAGGGCAGCAAATTCACCTTTACGCTGCCGTTATCATAAAGGAGGGGCAATGAAAAAGATTCTCGTGATCGAGGACAACGAGCAGAACCTCTACCTCGTGACGTTTATCCTGGAAAAGAACGGCTACGAGGTCGTCCCGGCAAGAGACGGCCGGGAGGGGATCGATTTGGCATGTGAAGTCAAGCCCGCGCTCATCCTCCTGGATATCCAGTTGCCCGTGATGGATGGATATGCCGTTGCGCGGGAACTGCGGAAGAACCCGGCATTGGATGATATTCCCATTGTGGCCGTGACCTCCTACGCCATGACGGGAGACCGCGAACGGGCCCTGGCTGCCGGTTGCACGGGCCATATAGAAAAACCCATCAACCCGGAAACCTTCATAAAGGATATTGGATACTATCTGTGAATGATAAAAATCTCCCCTAACCCCTCTTTTCCAAAGAGGGGGACCATTAAGTCCCCCTTTGACAAAGGGGGATTGAGGGGGATTTGAGAGGAGGAGACACATTGAAAAAAGCGCTGATCGTGGACGACAA
>PNOO01000009.1 GCA_013824905.1 Syntrophus sp. (in: bacteria)
AGGTCGTCTATGAAAGATGAGCCCAATGATTGGTTGAATTATGCAGCGGAAAATCTTGCCGTCGCCGAACTATGCCTGCTCATTGAGGTATCGAAAAATGAGTGGAATAACCACGCAAATGCGTGGTATAAGCACGCAACATGAATGATTTAAGCGAAATCCTTTCTTCCCGGGCGCGCGCCGAGATTTTCCGACTCCTTTTTTCGGGGACGGGTAATGAACTGCACATTCGGGAAATACAGCGACGTTCGGGACTAACCGACGGGACCATTCGGCAGGAGCTGCGAAAGCTGGCCCGCCTTGACTTGGTCTGCGGCCGCCGGGACAGCAACCGGGTGTACTATCGGGCCAATTCGGAGAGTCCTCTCTTTCCCGAAATTCGCGGCCTTGTCATTAAAACAGTTGGTTTGGTGGATGTACTGCGAGAGATGCTCCGGGACGAACGGATTCGCATCGCTTTTGTTTTCGGATCCATTGCCAGAGGCGAAGAGAAGGCCCACAGCGATGTGGACCTGATGGTGATCGGCACCATCCGTTTGCGGCCCCTTTCCGGCTTGCTGTCAGGCGTTTCGGAGCGGATCGGCAGGGAGATTAACCCGCATGTCTTGAGCATGATGGAATTTAAGAGACGCAAACACGAAAAAGAACATTTTTTAATGCACGTTATGGAATCGCCGAAAATCTTTGTCATCGGGAACCCTGATGAACTTGACGCAATGGGCTGAAAACGGATGGCTGCGGCCGCATAAGACCAGTTGGAAAGAGATTTCCAATCTCTTCAAAATCATCGAGCGGGATCTTCTGGATGCCAAACACACTATCTCATCCGATTGGCAGTTCGGAATTGCGTACAATGCCGCGCTGAAACTCTGCACTATCCTTCTGTACGCCGAAGGCTACCGTCCGGAAGGGGCTTTCAAGCATTACCGGCCCATTCAAGCCCTCCCCCTGATCTTGGGTCCGGAGCGGAAGGCCGATGCCGAATACCTCGACACGTGCCGAAAGAAGAGGAATATTGTCGAGTATGAATATGTTGGCGACGTCACTGATGACGATGTCTCCGAGCTGATAGGATTTATTGAAGAATTGAAAAAGGATGTCGAAGAGTGGCTGAAAAGCCGCCATGCTGACTTGCTGCGGAGGACGTGATCCATGCCCTCTCACAACATCATCGACACCCGCCGGGAAAAACTGGTAGATCACATCAACCGGGTTCTCGAAACCAGCGATGCGGCGCTGTTCGCCGTCGGCTATTTCTTCCTCTCCCGTTGCGGCCATTTGAAACAGCAAGAGAATAACTTTACGGAAGATAAATGTTGACGTATTTGACCATTTATATTATCAGGTAACTGATCATGGAAGCGTTATTCACCCCTGTATTCCGGCGATTTGTGAAAAAAAAGAGCGTGCTGCTTCAACTGGTGGTTCAGGATGAAGTGGACCGGATCATTGCCGATCCGGACATTGGAGAAGGTAAGAAAGGCGATCTGGCTGGTTTCCGGATGCATAAATTCAGGTTCCACAGGCAGGAATACCTGATCGCTTATGAAGCGGGTGATGAACATCTGCTTTTTGTCATGATCGGACAACACGAAAACTTTTACCGGGATCTGGGGAATTATCAGAAGGAGTATTGACCATGAATACATCAGCGGAACAAATTTACAAGGAGATCGTATTTTTGTCGGTGGCTGAGAGGGAAAGGCTGTTTTCCATCATTGCCCGTAAAGGTTTCGATAAAGATGAGTACATGTACGACGAGGTCTTCGGGGATCTTCCTTCGGCATTGACCATCAAGGAAAGCTCTGAATACCTCGATGTTGCGGAGGTCACCGTGCGAAGATGGGCAAAGGAAGGCAAGCTGCCTTTCCACAAGGTTGGCAAGAACTACGTCTTTGCGGTGGATGATCTGAGGAAATTGAAACGGGGACAATCTTCACGACCATGAAAGCGCCATAGCCTTCCATCTCGAATCTTTTGGCGATGGGGTCTTTCAAACCGATCATCCGGTCATTGAAACTTTTGTAACTGAAGCAAGAATTACCCTGTAATGGACGGCTTTCTCTCTGACACACCCGTTCAGAAGGTGATTCAAATTTCATCCGATTGGGTTTTCGCGTGATTCGGGAGCGAAATCACATTTCCATGATCAGAGAAAATCCTGACGGCACACATACATCTCTGACCATACCCAGTCACCGTTCCATCAAATGTTCGACCCTGAGAACGATCCTCACCCAGACAGGGATATCAAGGAGTGATTTTTTCAAAGTGTATCATGAGGAATGATCCATGCCCGTCCACAGCATCATTTTTCTGTTTTTTTAAGACCGGGTAGCAGATAAGTTTGAGAGTATGATATAAGGCCGTTCGACAGGCCGAACGGCGGCCATCGTTTGATATCGGGGAGATGGGATGAACATCGGCGAATGGGTTTTCAAGCGGGCGGCGGTCTATCCGGACGGCATTTTCCTGACGGAGGAGGGCGTGCGGACCTTTACGAACCGCGAGTTCAACAAGCGGGTGAACCGGATGGCCCATGCATTGGAGGGCTGGGGGGTCGTCAGGGGCGAGCGGGTCGCTGTTCTTATGGGCAATGCCTCCGAGTTCTTGGAAATCTTTTTTGCATGCGCCAAGACGGGGGCGATCATGACGCCCGTCAACTTCCGCCTGGCTGTGCCGGAGATGATCTACATCCTCCGGGACTGCACCCCCCGGGTCCTTATCTATTCCACGGACTTTACCGTCCGGGTCGAGGAGATGAGGGGCTCCCTGCCGGGGGTCAAATATTACTTCCGGCACGGCGGCATCGCTGCCGGGGGGGATCCGGAACTGGCTGGTGCGGTGGCGCCATTTCCTGATACGGAGCCTATCCCCCGGGAAGAAGTCACCCTGTCCGATCCCCTGTTCATTATGTACACCTCCGGGACGACCGGGGATCCCAAAGGGGCGGTCCTCACGCACGGCAACGTCCTTTTCGGCTCGATCAACACGGTCGTGGGCTGCGGGATCAACCGCTCCTACAAGTCTCTGGTTGTGGCCCCCCTGTTCCATATCGGCGCCCTGGGGGCCGCGGCCCTCCCAGTCCTCTATGCCGGCGGGTCCCTGTTCCTCAAGGGATTCTATAACGCCTCCGAGGTGGTCGGTCTGATCTGCCGGGAGAGGATCAATTATATGTTCGCCGTGCCGGTCATGTTTCAACTGCTGACCCAGACCGAAGAATGGGCGCAGGCGGATTTCTCCCATGTCCATTTCTTTATCGCCGGCGGCGCCCCGATGCCTCTGCCGGTCATCCGGAAGTACCAGCAGGACAAGGGGATCTATTTCGTTCAGGGGTACGGTCTGACGGAGACCTTCCGTCTTACCTCACTGGATCTTGAGGACTCGATCCGGAAGGCCGGATCCGTCGGCAAGGAGGTTTTGCACGTCCTTCTTCGGATCGTGGACGACCGGGACCGGGATGTGGCGCCGGGCGAAGCCGGCGAGATCATCGTCAAAGGACCCAACGTGTTTGCCGGTTACTGGAACAAGCCCGCGGAGACAGAGGAAACCATGAAGGGGGGATGGTTCCATACGGGGGATATGGGGCAGCGGGATGAAGAGGGATTCATCTCCATCGTGGGCCGAAAGGTGGAGATGATCATCAGTTCCGGGGAGAACATCTACCCGGCCGAGGTGGAAAGGGTGCTTCAGGCCCTTCCCGAGGTCCGGGAGGCAGCTGCCGTCGGGATGCCGGACCGGAAGAAAGGGGAGGTCGTGGCGGCGTTCGTCATGCTTAAGGAAGGGGCCGAACTGACCGAAGAGGCGCTGCTTGCAGCCGTCAAGGACCGGATCGCCGGTTTCAAACTTCCCAAGAAGGTGATCTTTGTCAAGGATTTCCCCCGTAATTCCATAGGCAAGATCCTGAAGAAGGATCTGAAGGAACAGGTGTCATGAACCATCAAAAACAGAATCGGGAGGAGAGGGCATGAGCGAACAGCAGATCGCCGTCGTTACGGGCGGCAGCCGCGGGATCGGTCGGGCCATTGCCGTTGAGCTGGCCCGGCATGGATATGAGGTGACGATCACGTACAAAGCCAATGACGAGGCGGCGGAGGAGACGCTGCGGCTGATCCGGGAGGTGGGCGGCAACGGAGAGGCCCTCAAGTTCGATGTAGGAAACGCCGACGAGACGGAGGTCAAAATCAACGAACTTATTGCCCGTCTGGAGCGGATCGACGTTCTGGTCAACAACGCCGGGGTGACGGCGGACGGCCTTTTCATGATGATGCCGCGGGAGGACTGGAACACCGTGATCGATACGACCCTCAACGGGTTCTACAATATGACCAAACCGATCCTGCGAAAAATGATGAGGAAAAAACGCGGCTCTATCGTGTCGCTGTCCTCCGTTTCCGCCCTCGTCGGGAACCGGGGACAGGCGAATTATGCAGCGGCCAAGGCCGGGCTTATCGCCGCAAGCCGGGTCCTGGCCGCGGAGGTGGCAAGGCTCGGGGTCCGCGTGAATGTGGTTGCGCCGGGGCTGATCGAAACGGATATGATCAAGGGACTCCCGCTGGAAAACATCAAGCAGATGATTCCGATGGGGCGAGTCGGCCGGCCCGAAGACGTGGCAAAAGTGGTCCGCTTCCTGTGTTCCGACGACGCTTCCTATATCACCGGCCAGGTCATCTCCGTCAACGGGGGGATGTTTTGAGACAAGGGAATCCTGTGACCGGTCTTCACTGCGCGCGAGTCCGTTTTTTCGGGCTGATCCTCTGTCTGCCGTTTCTCCTGGCCTGGTCGGACAGCTGGGAAGGGATCCGCGAGGCCTCCCGCAGGATCACCTCCCTTGAAGCCCAGTTCATCCAGAAAAAAACGCTGCCCATCCTGGCGAAACCCTTTGTGTCTCAAGGACGGTTCTTTTACCAGGCCCCCGCGCAGCTCAGATGGGAATACGACCGTCCCGTTCGGAGCGTATTGATGATGAACGGGGGTGCCGTGAAACGCTATTTCAAGGACCAGGAGGGCTGGCGCGAGGATGCCGGCGCAGCCCTCCCGGCGATGCGGTTGGTCATGGAGGAGATTATGAACTGGCAGCAGGGCCGGTTCGACGCCAATCCCCAGTTCCAGGCGTCGCTGCTGAAGGGGCCGGAGCCGCGGGTGCTGCTCGTTCCTAAAGACTCCTCCTGGCGTAAAATGATCCAGCGGATTGAACTCATCCTCTCTTCGGAACAGGCCGGCGTCATGAAAAGCGTCCGGGTGGTGGAAGACGAGCGCACGGACACCGTTCTGGAATTCAGCCAGGTCCGGATCAATCGCCCCCTGCCGTCTTCCGTCTTCGTGAATGTGGAATGAAAACGACCGTCCGCCGCTTCATCCCGGTCCTCCTTGGTGCTCTTGTCCTGAGCGCCTGCGCCGCGCTCCCCCCGCTGACACCCCTCGATCCGGCGCTGAAAACCCAGGTGCAGGAGGGATGCGGGAGACCTTTCCTGTTTTCGAAATACCGTCTCGTCCATGCCCTGGATACAGTCCTGCCTGACGGGAAAAAAGGGACGGCCATCGGGATTATGGTGGCAGATCCCCGTACCCGGAGATTCCAGACGGCGCTCATGACTCTCGAAGGGTTGGTCCTGTTCGCAGCGGAAAGCGGCGAGACGCTGGTCGTCAGCCGGGCGGTGCCGCCCTTCGATTCTCCTGCATTTGCACGGTCACTGGTGGAGGATATCCGTCTGGCATTTTTCTCGCCCGGTAAGGAGCCCCTTGCCTGGGGCCGGGAGGAGGGGGGCGGTCGGGTCTGCCGCTTCGGACGGGCCGACGGTGGGTTTGTGGACGTCCTGAACGAAGAAGGCGGTGCGATAGGAATCCGCCTTTATGGGAAAGGAGGGGAACTCAGGAAAAGGGTCATTATTTCTTCCTTCAATCCCGACGGCTTGGCGGAACGGATCGAGATCCGGAGCGGCATCTGGCCGTTGTATACGCTGCACCTGCGACTGATCGATTTTGAAGCGATAGCGGAGGAGGTTCCTTCCTCGGGGGGCAACAGTCACTGAATTGTTACGATGCCGGATGCTCCAACACGGTATGGATCTCAGAACTCAACGACTCAATGGTGTATGGTTTAGCCGCCACGCCGCTGAATCCGTAATCCTGATAATTGGCCATGATGGGGTCGTGGGAGTAACCACTCGATACGATTGCCTTCACCTGTCTATTAATGGAAATGAGATGTTTGATGGCCTCCTTCCCGCCCATACCCCCCGGTATCGTCAGATCCATCAGCACCGCATCAAACGGCCGATCCGATTCCCAGGCGCTCCGGAACAGCGCTATCGCCTCATCCCCGTTGCTGGCCACGACTGCATCGTAGCCGAGTTTGTTCAGCATCGCGCGGGCTAAAGCCTGGATCGTCGGATCATCATCCATGACCAGGATATTTCCTTTGCCTGAGAAAACCTCTCCCCCTGTATTCCTTGCCCGCGAAGCCGCTTCCTCCGACGCAGGCAGGTATAAGGTAAATGTCGTGCCGACACCCATTGCCGATTCCACCGAGATATGTCCGTGATGATTCTTTATGATCGAGTAGGTTGTGGCCAAACCAAGACCTTCGCCCTTCTCTTTGGTTGTAAAGTAGGGATCAAAGATCTTCGGGAGGTGTTCTTTGGAGATGCCAACCCCTTCGTCTTTGATCCGGAGCTTGACATACTTGCCCGCTTTCAGAGGCAATCCGCTCTCCGGACCGACAACGATATTCTCGGCGCTCAGGGTGATGGCGCCCCCTTCCAGCATCGCCTGATCCGCATTGATGATCAGATTTTGGAGGACCTGATTGATCTGTCCCTGATCGGCGTCGGTAGACCAGAGTTCCGGAGAAAGGGAAAACTCGCACTTGACATTCGAACCTCGGAGAACGAACCGGCAGGAATCCATGATGAGTTCCCTGATCGAAACCGTTTTCTTTACCGGCGCCCCCCCTTTGGAAAAGGTCAGCAACTGCCGCGTCAGATCCGTGGCGCGCAGGGTCGCCTTTTCCGCTTCTTCCAGCCATTCGTAGGTATCGCTCTCCTCCGTTGTATACAACTTTGCCAGGCTTATATTGCCCATAATGCCGGTCAGCAGGTTGTTGAAGTCATGGGCGATACCCCCGGCCAGAATACCGACGGATTCGAGCTTATGGGCCTTCAACAGTTCTTTCTCCAGCCTGCGCCGTTCCGTAATATCCCGGCAAACCAACACCGTACCGATAATCGCCCCTTCGCTATCCCGTATTGGTGCGCAACTGTGAGCAATGCTCAACCGGATTCCCGATTTGCCGACGATCGTTGTGTCTCCGGGAGAATCAATACCCATCCCTGATTTCAGGACAATGCTCACCGGATCTGCCGTGGGTTCATTCGTCTCCTCACTATAGATACGGAAAATATCACCGATTGGCTTTTCCGAGGCCTCCCGCCAGAGAAAACCGGTGAGCCTTTCCGCAACTGGATTCATCAACATTACCCTGCCTTCCATATCCGTCGTAATGACCCCGTCGCCTATGCTGTGGAGCGTCACGGCAAGCCGTTCTTTCTCCACCGCCAACGCCTTTCCCATCAGCGTCCGCTCCTGAATCTCTCCCTGCAGGGCCTCGTTGGTTTCCTCCAATTCCTCCGTTCGCTTCTGCAACTCCTCAACCATCTTATTAAACGAACCGGCAAGCTCACCGATCTCGTCATCGGAACTGACCTCCACCCGGTACTGCAGATTGCCGAGGGCGATCTTTGTCGTTGCATCGCGGAGTTTCATGAGGGGGAGTGCATAGGTTCTCGAAATAACGATACTGAGGACAATGGTTAAGAGCGCGATACCCAACACCCCGATCAGGGTGATCGTCAGAAATTTTTTGGTATATCCCTGCCAGATCGATACTACTGCATTTTCCGCCTGCACGATGGCCTTCTGCAATGGTTCCCCCGAAAAGATGATTTCCCCGTAGCCGATCGTAGACCCTTCTATTCCGATCCAGAAGGTGGCACGAAATCCCTCCTTTGTCTTTTCTATAAGAACACTATCCGTCTTGAGTGTCTGTTCGGAGAACGGGAGTGCCATCCCGAAAGAACGATTTTCCTTCGTGCCGTCGGTCAACACTTTCCCCGCTGCATCGGCGACGCGGAAAGAGCTGATCGGCATCCCTTTGCCCAGATTGCGGATGAGCTTGTTGATCTTTTCAACATCCGTCTGATAGAGGAGCGGGGCGAGCTGCAACCGGACATATTCCGACAGATTATGTATGGTGGTTTGCTGGGTGTTCTCAAAAGCCTCCCGTGTCGCATCTCTGAGTGTATATCTCAGCGTATCGGCTCCCTTCCAGAGGACTGCAAAGACCGACAGCATGACCAGGATAAGGATGGCAAGGCTCATGACACTGAACCACAGGGAGTACTTTTTACTCAAGGTGAGTTTGGCGCGCATCACTCAATAACCTTCATCAGATTCTTCACGTAATCCAGCGATTTGAGATCCTCATCCGTCAACCGTTCGATCTTGCTTATACGGGAGGCCGACTGCAGTGCCTTGATCCCATCCGGCTCCTTATCCATCTGTACGAGATGGTTGATTAAGGCCTCCTGTAATTTACCCGACAGGGAGGGGTGGAAGGAGGCAATAAACCGTATGATCGGTTTTGATTCGTGGATGATCTTCAACTCTGCTTTAATTTTCTCGGGGAGTTCGTCCCAATCGTTGGAGTTGAACGCCCCTGCATCCGCTTTTTTTTGTATGACCTGGAAGGTTTGATTGATGTCCCTTCCCGCAAAGACATAGTTGACCGCGTTTTTGCGGGCCCTGCCCTCCAGCGGAATCACGGTGAGTCCCAAGAGCCTCAATTCCGCCTTGGGAATCAAATAGGCGGAGGTTGAATTGGGGCTCTCGAACGCGAGGGTTTTTCCCGCTAAATCTTTCAGATTTGTCATCGGACTGTCGTTCCGGACAAAAAACAGCGTAACGTATTGCTTCACCCCCTTTTTCCAGACAAGAAGCTTGGGGATCATCCCGGCTTCCTCCCTCATCACCACCGTGGCAAACGCAGTCTCAAAAACGATATCCACCACTTCCTTTTTTACCCACTGAACCATTTCCGGTATATCCTTTGCGACGACTACCTTTACCCCGGTTATGCCGAGCCCTTTGAGCCGGCATTCCAGATACCGGGCCATGGGATTACAATTTTTTATCATGTCAACTGGCTTGTTGCTGATTACACCGATCTTGAGATTTCCCGCTCCGGCAAACACTGGAAAGAAAGTCGTCGAAAAGACGATCAGACAATAGATCAATCGCGCTTTACCCATGGCAGCCATACGTCGCCCCCCCCGGATAGATGATCGGTGTGTTCCGCAGAATCGTCAAGAAATGCGGCACTCCCTTCGCGGCACTGAGATCACCCCGTCATTCTATCGAAAATTCTCCCCATATTAACTGCAATAAACATACCTTTGCCGTCAACGGTAACCCGTTACACCGCATTTACGACATGATTTTCCGTATATAGGGATATTTTTGACACGTCAAGGTCAAGTTCATCTCTCATCCGTCCCGGTCCGTCGTCCTTCTCATCTGAACCATCTTAACCTTTGGCTCACCTTCCTATCCTCGATCTATGCAAAAGCAATTGCTTATCAATTCGTTTCCATTTATGGGACTGGACAAGAGCTCCGGAAAAGTGTAACAATCCCACCCTTAAAAAAATCTAAAGGCCAGGTTCTGCCGAACCGCCGGAGATCTCTCGTCGGCTATGGGAACAGATCTGCCCCTGTCCGAGAAGAAAGGATGCCATGAAATTTCGCCTGATTTACCCCCGCTGGAAGAAGCTGGACCGGCAGACGGAGTTCCATCTGCCGCCTCACGGTCCGGTCGTGTTTGCCGCGACCCTGCCCGCGGATTGGGAGGTCGAGTTCATCGATGAGAACGTGGAACCCCTTCCCGCGGACGCCGCCGCGGATTTTGTCGGCGTCTCCATGATGCTGACGAGCCAGATGAAGCGGGGCTGGGAGATCGCCGACCACTACCGTCGCCGGGGAATCAAGGTAATCTGCGGGGGGATCGGGACGATGCTCCATGCCGAAGAGACAGGACTCCACGCCGATTCCGTCTTTCTTGGGGAAGCGGAGGGGCGGATGGAACAGGTATTCGACGACTGGCGAAACAACCGCCTGAAGCCCGTGTACGACTACTTCCAGAACCATCCGCCGACGGAGATCATCGGTGACGCCCGGCGGTCGATACTCAAAAGGGATCTCTATAACTACAAGGGGATCCAGATGGTGGATCTCGTTCATGCCTCACGGGGCTGCCGGTTCAACTGTTATCCCTGCTGCGTCAGCTATCTCGGTGGGAGGCAATTCCGCCCCCGTCCAGTGGAGAAGGTGATTGCCGAGATGGCCGGCATCGACAACAACCGCCTGTTCGTCGTGGACAATTCCCTGGCGCAGGACCGGCAGTGGGAGATCGATCTCTTTCGTGCGATGGTCCCCCTGAAGAAAAAGTGGTGCTGCCACCCCATCGAGGAGGATGACGAGGTCCTCGACTGGGCCGCGCAGGCAGGGGCCTGGTACGTGTATCAGGCGATCTTCGATACGTCCGACCGTATTCGCAATCGGGTCCGGCGTTACCACGACCACGGCATCGCCGTGGAGGGGACGGTCCTTTTGGGCCTGGACAGCCACACGGAGGATGACATCAAAAGGCTGATCGATTTTCTCCTGGAGATCGAACTGGACCTCGCCGAATTCACCGTTCTGACCCCCTTTCCGCATACCCGGACCTTTACGGAGTTCGAAAGGGAGGGGCGCATCCTCACCAAGGACTGGAACGCCTACACGGCCGATCAGGTCATCTTCCGGCCGCGGCACATGAGCCCGGGACGTCTTCAGGAGATGTACGCCTATGCCTGGGAGACGTTTTATCGGGACGAGCCCCAAAGCTATAAAATGTTCAAGTTATTCAAGAGAGTGATGGAAAGGGAAAAGACGGACGGGACATTTCGCCCCCGCCGCCGGGATCTGATTGTAAGCCGCTTCGGCCGGGAAAGGGCCGATGGATCGGCTGAAGAGAGATAAAAAGTTGACAAAAAACCCTTCCGAATCGCTTCAGGCTGCATTCCCCGCAGTTTGCTGTGAGTCGGACCACGGAACCCTCAGATTAATGCCCCGCTGTTTGTGGCGGGGATGGTTTATTGAAAGGTTGTATTGCTCGCGGGAGAGAAATTGAAAATGTCAAACAATAGCAATGAGATTCATGAAGTAACGATCGGAGAGACCCCGGCTTTACTGCCTGGGATCATTGCCGTGGCCAGGCGGGGTGCGCCGGTGCGGATCAGCCAGGATGCCGCTTTCCGGGAGAGGATGGAGAGATCCCGGCGGCTTCTCTATGCGGCCGTGGAGGCCGACGTTCCGGTCTATGGCGTGACGACGGGGTATGGAAAATCGTGCGGAAACCGACTGAATAAGACGACCGTCCTGAACGGGGGGGGCAATCTCATGCGCTTCCACGGCTGCGGGACGGGGGAGCCCCTCGGCATCGAAGAGACGCGGGCGGCCATGCTCTGCCGGCTGTTTTGCCTGGCACGAGGATATTCGGGCGTCTCCCTGCCTCTTTTGGAACACCTTGCCGCCTTTCTCAATCTGGGTATTACCCCCGTCGTTCCGTCCGAAGGCTCCGTCGGCGCTTCAGGCGATCTCACCCCCCTGTCTTATGTCCTGGCCGCCCTGATGGGTGAACGGGAGGTGTATTACCGGGGGGAGCGCATGCCGGCTATGCAGGCGCTGCGAAAGGCAAAACTGAAACCCTATGCCTTCGAGTTGAAGGAACCGCTTGCCATGGTCAATGGGACCTCCGTCATGACCGGGATTGCCGCTGTCGTCCTCGACCGGGCGTACCATATTCTGGATGCGGCGACCGACGCTTCGGCCCTGTGCGTCCATGCCCTTCAGGGCAAGGTCCACCACTATCATCCCGTCATCGGGGAGGCCAAACCCTTTCCGGGGCAGATTGAGGTCGCGGCAAGAATCAGGAAGCGTCTGACCGCCAAGGCATCCGGAGCGGATCTGGAAGCGGAAGATCCGGAGACCCTTCAGGATCCCTATTCCCTGCGTTGCGCCCCGCAGATCATGGGCGTTCTGTACGACGCCCTGGCGTGGATCCGGCCGTGGGTTGAAATCGAGGCCAACAGCGCCAACGACAATCCCCTCTTTGCTATGGAGTCTGACCGCCCCCTGATGGGAGGGAATTTTTACGGGGGTCACATCGCCTTCGCCATGGACGCCTTGAAATCGGCCCTCGCCTCGGTGGCCGATATGGCCGACCGGCAGGTGGCGCTTCTCGTTAATCCCAGTGTGAACAGGGGGCTTCCGGCCGATCTCGTCAGAGTGACCGGGGAGGCGCGGGACCATCATCATGGATTCAAGGCCATGTCCATTACTGCTTCAGCCCTGACGGCGGAAGCCCTCAAAGCGACCATGCCGGCCGCCTCCTTTTCCCGTTCCACCGAATCCCATAACCAGGACAAAGTCAGCATGGGGACCATTGCTGCCAGAGATGCCGCCCGTGTCTGCACCCTTGTGGAGCGGGTCGTGGCCATCCATCTCTTGGCGGCCGTCCAGGCCTGCGAGATCCGGGGGCGTGTGGACGACCGACCCTCCCTCGCTTCGCTGGTCGAGGAGCTCCGCCATCTGGCAGCGCCGACGTATGAAGACCGTCCCATGGACGCCGACATTGAGGCCCTGGCGCATCGGATATCGACCAGGGGTTTCCGGGGGGAGGAGTGATGGAGACAGAGAGACGACAGAGTCATGAGGTGACGCTCAAGGTGCCGTTTTACGATCTCGACCCGATGCAGATCGTCTGGCATGGGAACTACCTGAAGTATTTCGATATCGCCCGTTCGGAGCTCTACGATCATCTGGGCGTGGACCTGTTCGCCTTTCATGACCGGACCCATTACATATTCCCTATCATCCGCACCTCCGTCAAGCACATTTATCCGCTGAAGCGGGGGGATGAGTTCATCTGCCGGGCCACGGTGAAAGAGGCCCGCACCAAGATCGTCGTTGTTTTCGAAATCAGGCTCGTCAGGGACGGGAAGGTCTGCGCCCGGGGATCGACGGAACAGGTTGCCGTCCGGGAACCGGAGATGGAGATGGCCTTCTCGATTCCGGAAGAGATCGGCCGCGCCCTGGGATTCTGAAATGGAACCGCTTTTTGCACAGGCCCTTATTGCCGGCGTCGAGCGTGTCACTGCCTGGGCGGATCTTCTGGACGACATCAATGTTTTTCCCATTGCCGACGGCGACACGGGCCGGAACCTCGTCGTCAGCCTGTCGCCCCTGCGCCGGATCGCCATGGGCCGTGAAAAAATCATCCGGGAGCTTCTCCTTTCGGCCCGTGGGAATTCGGGAAACATCGCCGCCCGGTTCTTCTCCGGCTTCCTCATGGCCGATACGGTCCGCCATCTCGCCGGTCCGATCCGGGAGGGCCGGGACCGGGCCTGGCAGGCGGTGAGCGATCCCAAACCCGGAACGATGCTCACGGTATTTGATGCCCTGGTGAAGGCTGTAGAGGAGCCGCCGGCGACATACGATCACCTGTGGCGTCAGCGGGTCCTTAGGGCGCTGGAAGGGGCCGTCCTCTCCACACCGGAGCTCCTGCCCAGACTCAAGGCGGCCGGCGTCGTCGATTCCGGCGCCTTGGGGATCTTCATCTACCTGGACGGATTTTTCAACACGCTGATGGAAAGCAGCGAAGGTTACCGGCCCATCACGGAGATATTCAGGAATCATCTCCAGATTTCCCCGGCTTTTCAGGAGAACGAGGAGACCGGGTACTGCGTGGATACGGTGCTCCATATCGACGGTGACGACGAAGAAACCATCAAGAGACTGTCCGTCATCGGGGAAAGCGTCGTCGTCCTTCGGGACGGGGAGTATCTCAAGGTTCACCTGCATGCCCCGGACGGGAACAAGGCGCGGAGGGATCTGGCCGCCGTCGGCGATGTAGTCCGCTGGTCCGTCGATGATCTGGGCGCACAGGTCCACTCCTTTCGCAGGCGGAAGGTCGGGCAGACCATCCATATCATGACGGATGCCGCGGGATCCGTAAACCGCGAAAACATGGCCGAACTGGGCGTAACCCTCCTGGACAGCTATATTGCCGTCGGGGATAAATGCCTCCCGGAGGCCCATTTCACTCCGGATGAACTCTATGCGGCCATGCGCCGGGGAGAGAGGGTTTCCACTTCGCAGGCTTCGGTCTACGAGCGCCGGGAGCACTATCAGAGCGTACTCCAGCGTCATCCGCGGGTCCTTTATCTCTGTGTCGGTTCCGTCTTTACGGGGAACTACGCAGCGGCTCTCGAATGGAAAAAGACGAACGATCCGGAGAATCGCTTCACGATCCTTGACACACAAGCGGCCTCGGGACGGCTGGGGATCCTGGTCGTGGCCACCGCCCGTTTCGCTCTAAAGACCCATGACGCCGACGCGGTGATTCGGTTCGCCCGCGAAAACGCAGAGCGCTGCAAGGAGTATGTCTTTCTCGACAAGCTCCAGTACCTGGCCGCCGGGGGGCGGCTCTCCCGGAGCAGCGCCTTTTTCGGCGACATGCTCCATATGAAGCCCGTCATCAGCCCTTTGGCTGAGGGCGCCAAGAAGGTGGGGGTTGTCCGGAACCGGGCTGAGCAACTGGCGTTCGCCCTGGAGAAACTGGCGGCGGATCTAACGGGGAATGAAAAGGCCTTGATCCTGCTCGAGTATACCGACAACTGCGCATGGGTGAAGGAAACGGTCCAGCCGGAGATCGCCCGGCGCCATCCGGAGGCGGAGATTCTCCTCCATCCGATGTCGCTGACCTCCGGGGCGCACATGGGGCCGGGGACCTGGGCGGTGGCATTCCTGAACGCCCGGGAATGAGAAGGGTCTGTTTTTCCCTATGACGCCAGGACGTGCAGAGATGAATCCGACCGGCAGATTTGCCATTCTCATCCCCATTTACAACCACGCCGAAGGGATCGTCTCGGTCATCGAACGCGCCCGTTCGCTGGCTTTGCCCATCTGGGTCATCGACGACGGCTCGACCGATGGGACGACCGCCTGTCTCCAAAACGCTACAGGGATTACGGTGCTGCGCCATGAAAAGAATCTCGGCAAGGGCGCGGCGGTCCTGACCGGCTTTGCGGCCCTCCAGGGATCGGCCGACTGGGCCATTACGCTGGACGCCGACGGGCAGCACGACCCGCAGGATATTCCAGGGCTGATCCGGGCGATTCCCCAGGGGCTCCGTCCTATCGTCGTCGGCAGCCGGGAGGGGATGTCCGGCGCCGATGTCCCCTGGACGAGCCGCTTCGGCCGGAAATTTTCCAATTTCTGGGTCCGTGCCGCCGGGGGGCCGGTCCTTTCCGATACCCAGAGCGGGATGCGCGTCTATCCTTTGCCGGAGGCGGCACAACTGGGCGCGACGGCCCGGCGTTTTCAGTTCGAGGTGGAAATTCTCGTCCGGGCGCGATGGCAGGGAATCCCTGTCTGTGAAGCGCCGGTCAACGTATCCTACACGCCCGGCGGGAAGCGGGTTTCACATTTCCGACCCTTCGTCGATTTTTGCAGGAACACGGGAACGTTCAGCAGACTGATTTTCCTGCGCATCATGCGTTCGTTGTTCGGTCGTCACGTTTCGGAGGATAATTAGGGACAGCGCCCTATTTCCGTGAAGAAAATAAGAAAATAGGGCGCTGTCCCTAATTATCCCCCTAATTATCCATCCTACTATTGAAGAGGGATCATTCAATGTTCTTAGAGCGCTACCCTTTCCGCTGGTCTCTGATCATCGCCGTCGTTGCGATCCTGGGGTGCATCCTTGTGTATGTATCCTACAATGTCAAGATAGAAACCGACATCCTGGCGTCGCTGCCCCGTCACGATCCAGTCCTGGCGGACGCCTACCAGGTCATCCGTCATCTTCCCGTCCAGGACCGGCTGATCATCGATTGCGAGATCCGGGGAGGTTCTCGGGATGATCTGGTGGCCGGGGCCGAGTTGATCGAGGCCGGACTGAAGAAGAGCGGTATTTTCCGGCAGGTCGGCATGCAACAGATGCAGACGCTGTTTCCGGAGCTCGCGGCCCACATCGTCGACCACCTGCCTCTGTTGTTTGACGGGCCCCAGTTGGAGGCGGAGATTGCTCCGCTCCTCGCGCCGGTCCAGGTGCGCAGGGCGCTTACGGAAGACCTCAAGCTGTTGCAGAATCTGGAGGGCATCGGTCAGACCGGGATCATCGCCCGCGATCCCCTTGGAATCCGGAATCTGGTTTTGGCGAGGATGGCGCAGATGTTGCCTTCCAAAGACGCCATGATGTACAGGGGGCATCTATTGTCTAAGGACGGCGCCCATCTGCTGATCATGGCGGAACTGGCCGGTCCGGCGACGGATTCGGCCTATGCCCGCGCCATCCCCCCTCTCTTGAATGACCTGATGGAACAACTCAACCGTCAATATCCCTCCCGGGACATTGGTTTTACCCTCACCCCCGTCGGGGCCTATCGCGCCGCCTTGGACAACGAGAACGCCGCCCGTCGGGACATGCGGATGGCGATCCTCCTGACGACGATCGGCATCGCCCTTCTTTTGATCATCACCTTTCCTCGACCCCTCATCGGGCTACTGGCCCTGATTCCATCAACCGCCGGCGCGATTTTCGCCCTTCTCGTCTGTTCGTTCCTCTTTCCTTCCCTTTCTATCCTCGCGGTCGGTTTCGGCGGGGCAATCATGGCCTTTACCGTGGATCTGGGGATCGCCTATCTCCTGTTTCTAGATCGGCCCTGTGAAACAACAGGAAGACAAGCCGCCCGCGAAGTCCACACAGCAGAGGTCCTGGCCGTCCTGACGACCATCGGCGCCTTTCTACTGCTCCTGCTGAGCCGCTTTCGCGTCCTGGCCGAGATCGGCGTCTTCGCCGCTTTGGGGGCGACCTTTGCCTTTCTTTTTGTCCACTGGATCTTTCCTCTGATCTTTCCCGTCATGCCGCCGGCCCTGAAAACCCGGAATAGGTGGCTGAGCCGGACTCTGGAAAAGGTTGTCCTGTCGGGGGGAAAGGCCGGGATCGCAGCGACTGTGCTGCTCTTTGGGATCATGCTCTTTTTTGCGCGCCCCGTGTTTCAGGTCGATATCAACGCCATGAACTCCCTGAGCGGCGAGACCCTCGCCGCGGAAAAGAAGATTCAGGAACTCTGGGGGAATCTGACCAGCCGGGTCTATATGATGATCGAGGGGCGAAGCATATCGGAACTGCAGATGAAAAACGACCGCCTGAGCGTTCTGCTGGGGGATGACCTCCGCCGGGGCGTGGTCACGTCGGCCTTTCTCCCCTCCGACCTCTTTCCCGGGGAGGGGCTTGCCGGACGCCGCGCGGCGGCCTGGCAGGCCTTCTGGACGCCCGGGCGCGTCGCGGACCTCGACGGGGAACTGCGTCGGGCCGGTCGGGAGATGGGATTCGCCCCGGGCGCCTTCAATGCCTTCACGGACTTGGTTTCCGCGTCCCCTCCGGCGGCGACGGCGATCCCGGCGCCATTCGCCGGTATTCTGGGGATTGCACAAGGAACATCCTCCTGGATACAGGTTTCGATGGTGACACCCGGTCCGGCCTACGATGCCGAGTCTTTTTTCGCCCGTTACGCCGCGCCCGATCTGGCGGGCGTCTTCGATGCGGGACTCTTCAGCAAGCGTCTGGGGGAAGTCCTCGTTTCGCTGTTTATCGAGATCGCCGTCATCACCGGCCTCGGGATCATCGTCGTAGTCTTCTTCTTTTTTCTGGATTGGAGGCTGTCGCTCATTGTCCTTGCGCCGGTGACCTTTGCCCTTGTCTGCACACTGGGGACCCTGAAGCTCCTGGGGCAGCCGCTGGATATTCCCGGCATCATGCTCTGGATCGTCATTATGGGCATGGGGATCGACTACGGCATATACTACGTCTGCGCTTATCAGAGACATCAGGACGAGCGCCATCCCGCGATGGGGCTGATCCGCCAGGCGATGTTTCTGGCGGGGGCGACGACCTTGATCGGGTTCGGCGTCCTTACCGCCGCCCAGCATGCGGTTCTCAAAAGCATCGGCCTGACTTCGCTTTTAGGTATCTCTTATTCGCTCCTCGGGGCCTTTCTCATCGTTCCCCCTTTGGTGAAACGCGCACTCGTCCCCGTCGAGCTGCCTCCGGAGGCTCTCCGGGCGGGGTCGCCGCGGCACCATCGGCGGGTGCGCCTGCGGTATCGCCATATCGAGGCCTTTCCCCGGGTGTTTGCCAGCCTCAAGATGCGGCTGGATCCGATGTTTCCTAGCCTCGCGGAATTCCTGAGGGGGCCCCGGCGCATCATCGACATCGGCTGCGGGTACGGCGTCCCCTCCGTCTGGATCTTGGAGCTGTTTCCCTTGGCCACGGTCTGCGGTCTCGATCCGGATGAAGAACGGGTGCGCGTCGCCCGGCTCGCTCTCGGATCGCGGGGGGAAGTGCGGACAGGGCGGGCGCCTCAGCTTGAAGAATTGCCCGGCGAGGCCGATACGGCCCTGGTACTTGATGTGATCCACATGCTCAGCGATGAAGAACTAATGAAAACTCTCGAAATTCTGCGTGTAAAACTCCTCCCCGGCGGGCGACTCATCATCCGGACGACGATCCCGGTGGACCGGTCCCGGCCCTGGATGGGGCGACTGGAAGAACTCCGACTGAAAAGTCGCCGCCTGAAGCCCCATTACCGGACGCCGGCCCGCCTTGAAGCGTCGATCGTTGCGGCAGGCTTTCAATTGGAGGAGATACGAAATGCAGCTCCGGGGAGCGAGGAGTTCTGGTTTATCGCTGTCGGAGGTCTAACGGGCATTCACCCGGAAGGCCGGCAGGCATCTTAGAAGGTATTGACATGAAGGATTTCTTCTATCGTTGTCTCATCTTCCTGACAAAGAGCTGCGGGATCTGGATCTTTCTCCTGCTCGCCTGGCCTGTGGCGACGGGATACTTCCTGTTTTTCCCGGGCCGCGTCGCCGTCAGCGTCCGTTTCTATCGCAGGTTGTTTCCCGGGCGATCGCTTTTTTATCCGCTGTGGTGCGCCTGGCGGCAGTATCACCGCTTCGTCAATGTCTTCCTGGATCGGCTCCTCCTCGAGGAAGGGATGGATATCGCAACGACTTATGAGGGGTGGGAGCATATCGCTGAGGCGGCGGAGAGCGGTCGGGGAGGAATCATCCTTATGTCTCATGTGGGCAGTTGGGAAATCGCCGCTCAGCTCCTCAGCCATTACGGCCGGAAATACCCCAACATGAGGCTGCTGCTTTATTTAGGGGCGAAACACAGGGAGCAGATCGAACGGCGTCAGAAGAAGAGCATCGCGCAGAGCGGCATTCGCGTCGTCTCTGTCCCGGAGGACGGCGGATCTCCCATGGACATTCTGGAAGGTCTGAAATTCCTCAGGGAAGGGGGCTTGGTTTCCCTGACGGGTGATCGTCTGTGGGGACGGGAGCAGCGTGCCGTCAGCGTCCGGTTTGCCGGCGGCGAGGCAAGGATTCCGGAAATTCCCTACATCCTGGCCCTGCTGTCCGGTGCGCCGCTGCTGATCTTTTTTGTCTATCGAACGGGAAAGGGGCAGTATCATCTCCTGACGAAGCCTCCCCTCTACATCGCAGCGATTTCACGCCCAGAGAGGCGCAAGGCCGTCGAGACGGCAGCCCAGGCTTATGCGGATCTCCTTGCTGAGACCGTCTATGCCCATCCTTACGAGTGGTACCACTTTGAGCCTTTCCTTACGGATCGGAGGGACGGGAAAGAGGGAGTGCGTCCGTGAGGTCAGACTCCGTGCGGGGGATGTGGGAGGCAAAGAGAAGCTGATCGATCCGTTGCCGGTCGATTTTCCCGTTCGAAAGGACGGGGAGGGCCTTGACGACGCGGATCCGCCGCGGACGGCCATAGGGATCGTCCATCGACCGGATGGCCGCCCTGAGTTTGCGGGCCGGCAGGTCGCTTGCCACAAGCGCCGCAATCTCCGCCTGCCTCGCCCCGTTCAGGGGCGCGGCCGTGACATACGCGTCATTCACACCGGGGATCCGCCTGATCTTCTCGCGAATCTCCTCCAGATCCACCCGCTTCCCGGCGATCTTGACGATATGATCCGCCCGCCCCAGGAATTTGAACCGGTTTCCCTCGGTTTCGGCGACGCGGTCAGCCGTCATGAAGAAACCCTCGGCATCGCAGGGCAGATCCGGGGAAACAAATTCCGAGCGGACACAGAGACGGTCGGAGAGGACCTTCCAGTCGATGCAGGAGAAAGGTTCCCAAGAACCGTGGTCCGATCCATAGGAACGGATCGCCATGCCCCCCGTCTCCGTCGATCCATAGATTTCGGTAATCGCCAATCCCGTCTTTTGGAGGAAGAAGGCCGCATCCTCGCTATCGAGCGGGGCTGCGGAGGAGAGGGCCAGTCGCAGGGAAAAGCGCTGGAGGTCGTCGCTCTTCAGCGCCCGGTAGTGGGCCGGTACACTGATAAGGACGGTGGCCCTTTCGTTCTGCAGGGCGGTTAAGATTTCCCTGGGAAACGTGCAGGTTCGGAGGATCACTTGGGCCGAGGCGACGAAGGGGAGGAGGACCGAGCCGAGCAGGCCGTAAATGTGCTGAGGCGGAACAGTGGACAACAGGAGATCGTTTCGTCCGATGCCGAAGGTTCTTGCGAGGTGGATCGCCTCGCCGAAGAGGTTTGCGGGGGTTTTGTACCATATCCGGGGTTTCCCCGTGGAGCCCCCCGTGAAGAGCGAGATAAAAGGCTGGTCCGGAGTGCGGACCAGTTTCAGGGGGCGATCGTCGGGAGAGCACTCTCTCATGGTGATCACATTCGTGCCCGCAGGGGGATCGACGGCAGTGTCTGCAAGGATCAAAGGAAAGGGCTTTGTCTCGTGAATCTCTTTTAGAACCTGAGGGTGAAAGGAGTGGGGGAGGATGAAAGTCGGGGCGCCTGCCATGGATGCGAGCAGGGCGGCCAGGAGGTGATGCCTTTCCTCGATGCAAAGGCAGACCGGTTTATCGGCAGGAACGCCCCGCCGGGTGAAGGCGTTCCTGATTCCCTCCGCTAAGGCTGCTATTTCCCCGATGCTCGGCCCTGAAGGCGTAAAGCGGCAGGCCCTGTTTTCAATAAGAGAATGGATCGTTTTGTACATCGTTTTCCTTGATCCGAACAAACCGGAAACGAATAATACATTTTCATCAGCCGCACAAAAGCCTCTCCGTCACGAAACCGAGAGGCGGTTTGCAGGTGGCAGTGGTAGAACTATAGCGCCATTTATCGGGAAAAACAAGCGGGTATCTGGATACGGATAGCCGCATAACAGGAAGGATTTTGCAAAAAATTGTCTTTCTGATTTTTTAAAATGACAAAACTAGCAGAATCCCCGGCGTTTCCGGTCGAGCGATTATTAATAATTATCTGATGGTGCAGCGTCAGAAGCCGAGGAATAAATTTAATTTATTGATATCGCTCATCAGGGTTGCAAACCCCGGGAGCGTCAGGGATTGTGGACCATCAGACAGGGCCTTTTCCGGTTCGGGATGGACCTCGACCAGTATGCCATGCGCCCCTGCTACCAGTGCCGCTTTGGCCATGGGGGGGACCAGGCTCCGTTTGCCGGTGGCATGGGAGGGGTCAACCATGATGGGAAGGTGCGAAAGTTCCTTGATGAGGGGAACGACGGAAAGATCAAGGGTGTTGCGGGTGGCAGATTCAAAGGTGCGGATTCCCCGTTCGCAGAGGATCACGTTGGGATTGCCTCCATCCAGAATATATTCGGCGGCAGAAAGAAATTCCTCTATGGTGGCGCTCATACCTCTTTTGAGGAGCACCGGTTTGCTTCCTCTCCCTAATTCCTTCAGCAGGTCAAAATTCTGCATGTTCCGAGCGCCAACCTGGAGCAGATCGGCGCATTCTGAGACATGCTCCACGTGTTCAGGGCTCATAACCTCCGTCACGATCGGGAGGCCGCTCTCCGCGCGAGCCAATGCGAGGAGGCGTAAGCCCTCTTCCCTCAGTCCCTGAAACGTGTGTGGGCCGGTCCTCGGCTTAAAAGCTCCCCCTCGCAACAAATCAGCCCCGGCAGCCTTCACTGCAAGCGCTGTTTTGATGATCTGC
>PNOO01000010.1 GCA_013824905.1 Syntrophus sp. (in: bacteria)
ACAATGGCCAAAAACGGTGATGACACATTGATAGACGGAAACGAAAATATTTCAAATTCCTGGGATGAAGAAGAATGGCAATGGTAGTGAATCGATTCGATGTGTATTTGATAAATCTTGATCCTACTGTTGGTTCTGAAATTCAGAAAACACGACCTTGTGTGATTATTTCGCCGGACGAAATGAACCGGCATATCCGCACCGTCATAGTTGCCCCGATGACGACCGCCGGGAAAGAGTATCCCACACGAATAACTTGCGAATTTAAGAAGAAAAAAGGACATATCGTGTTAGATCAGATACGAACAATAGACAAAAAGCGACTGATAAAAAACCTCGGCACTCTTGATTCAGAAACCCAGTTAAAGGTTATTTCCGTCTTACAGCGGCTCTTTGCATTTTAAGATGGTCCAAGTCAATCCACCGGACACTCGTTCAGTATTACATAAACTTGCAAACATTGCGCGACTATCCGATAGAAAAGATTGTCTCATATAAAGATGATAATTTGAAAGTTTGGATTGAACGATGAAAAAATTATTCCGAAGAATTGCAGCATTCATGATACTCGCCCCCGGTCTAATATGGACCTATTTCCTGTTATTTTTTATTGGCAAAGAAAGAGCAATCAAATTGTGTGGGCCATTTTTTACATTAGCTTCAAAGCCTTTCGCAAGAAATTGGGTGTCGAAAATAGAAAGTGCATCCGACTTTGATAATTTCTCTATCAAAATGAGGAAAGATTTTTGGCTATGGGGCCCTTTATTTGATTTTTCAATAGTTCAAGACGATCATAACACCTTTAAGTTGAATATCACATATTGTCCGATCTGTGATGTAATAAAAGCAGTTGGCCTTTCCGGATTGGCGCCTTTTGTTTGTGAAGCAGATTGGCAGGTGGCCAACGAGAACAAAGATAAATGGCTATTTAAACGCGAATATCAGTTATCAACGGGCGATCCTTATTGTGATCACACCTATTTAAGAAAAACTCAAAATACTTAGCCACTGTTGGAATAATTAATGAAATGATTTGAGAGTGATCTGGCACTTACACATATCAGTTTACGAAGCTTCAAAATAATAGGAGCATTTCATGAAGAACGTATTTGAACCTTGTTCTATAGGAAATCTCACGTTAAAAAACAGGATCATCCGTGCCGCAACACACGAAGGGATGGCGCATCGCGATGGGATGCCGATGGACGATCTTCTGCAGACGTATCAACGTCTGGCGGTAGGCGGTGCAGGCGCGATCATCACCGGGTACGTGAGCGTGAAACAAAACGGCAGGACTTTCCCGAACATGCTCATGTTCGATAACGACACCTATATCCCTGTCTACAAATCCATCAACGAACGGTTGAAGCAGTTCAATGCACCGATCATCCTGCAAATCGCCCACGGTGGCAGCAGGTCAATGGCAAAAATCACCGGCCAGGATGTCATCAGCGCAAGCGGACGTAGAAAGAACGATTACGGGGACGCGGTGAAAGAAGCGAGCGAGACGGAGATCCGGTCGATCGTCGGGGCCTTCGTGGATGCGATCGTTCGTGCGAAGGCGGCGGGCTTTGACGGAGTTGAGCTTCATGCCGCGCATGGCTATCTTCTTTCTGAATTCGTTTCTCCGGTATTGAACAAACGCAGGGATGAGTGGGGCGGATCAACAGAAAATCGGCTGCGGATCGTGACCGGGATTTTCTCCTCGGCACGAAAGGAAGTTGGCAACAGCTTTCCCATCCTCGTTAAGATGAGCAGCCATGATGAATTCAGACGGGGGCTGACCGAAGCCGAGGCGGTCAAGATCGCCCGGATACTGCAGGCGGCCTCGTGCGACGCCATCGAAGTCTCCTGCGGTTATGGAGACTTCATGCACACTATCCACATGCCCAAGGTTCCCGTGGACGCCGTCCTTGGGCTCATGCCGCGGTATCGCAATATGCCGGGTTATCAAAAAATGCTTTTCAGGCTGATGGCTCCCTTTTTGGCAAGGGTCCGGGCGCCCCTCCACAATTACAATGTTCCTCTGGCAGAACAGATCAAGCGTCATGTCGACATCCCGGTCATCGCAGTGGGCGGGATCAGAAACCTGCAGGATATGAAAACGATCGTATCGGATAAGGGTATTGATTTTGTCTCTCTGTCGCGGCCGTTCATCATCGAACCTGATATTGTGAACAGGTTTCAGCAGGGACAGCAAAGCTCGCGGTGCATTGACTGCGGGTTCTGCCTGATCGGTGTGACCAAAAATAAGCTGCGATGCTATTATGGACGTGTCCCCGATTCGCGAGTCAGTCGGCAGGTCGGGCAGAGCGAAACAAAACCCGACAACCTAAACTCTAAATAGTCGTTCCAGGCCGAATACTACGCGGCGTGTGAACTCGTCGTTAGATGGACTTGATCGCCATTTATGAACTAAGGAGGCGTTATGAACATTTTTATTGAATATTGTGTTGTTTGAAACTTTCTTCCTCAAGCTTCCCGTGTGGAAACAGAATTGAAGGCAAGTTACCCCGATTCAAATATCAAATTGATTGAAGGAGGTGGCGGTATCTTCGATGTCACGTGTAACGGCAAGTTGATCTACTCTAAACAAAATATTGAAGGACAGCCGTTTCCCAAAGAGGGAGAAATCACCAGGTTGATCGAGCAAGAGATGAATTTGTGCGCAAGAGCAAGATGAGAATCCTGATTATACTCGGCCATCCCGATCCAAAGAGTTTTAATCACGCCATCGCTTCAGGTGTATATGACGCCCTGCGGACTGACGGTCATCAGGTCACCTTTCACGATCTCTGCGCGGAGGCCTTTGATCCTCTGCTCCCCGTTCAGGAAATTTCCGAGAGGGGCGCGATCACCGCGGTCATACAGAGGCACTGTGAAGAGCTGCGGTCCGCCGATGGCATCATCATCGTCCATCCCAATTGGTGGGGGCAGCCACCGGCCATCCTGAAAGGTTGGATCGACAGGGTCATCCGTCCGGGTGTGGCCTACCGGTTTGAGGAAGGTGACAGCGGCGATGGCGTCCCTGTCGGTTTGCTCAATGCAATGGCTGCGGTTGTGCTGAACACGTCGAATACGCCGGACGAGCGAGAGCAAAGAGTCTTCGGAGATCCCCTAGATGCGCTGTGGAGGCGATGCATTTTCGATCTATGCGGTGTGCGGAGTTTCCACCGTAGAATGTTCAACGTGATTGTCACGAGCACGCCACAGCAGCGACTGGCATGGCTCGAGGAGGCAAAGGAACTTTGCAGGAACGTCTTCCAACAGGGGGCGCATAACACGTAACAAGGCCATGGACAGCGACAAGGAATGGTAGCCGTTCCTTGCACATTATGGCCGCTGATGGCGCTAACGCCGTGCTGTCAAACAGCACGTGCCATCGTCCTTGGAGACGCGCAGACCGATATGGAGAGGAGACCTGAGTAATGACTTCGCCTGCGAAAGAGACAAAGGTTCAGGTTGCCGTAGTACAAGCGGCGGCAGTGCCGTTCGATACGGAAGCCTGTGTTGACAAGGCGGTTCGCCTGATTGAAGAAGCCGCCGCTGGCGGCTCAAAGGTGATCGTCTTCCCGGAGGCGTTCATCGTCGGATATCCGAAGGGGATCAGCTATGGCCTTGTGGTTGGTGCGCGCGATGCGGCCGGGCGTGAAGAGTTTCGGATTTATCTCGACGCGGCTATCGAGGTGCCTGGTCCGCAAACACAGCGGCTCGCAGAGGCCGCCGCGGCAAGTGGAAGTTACGTAGTGATGGGCGTAATCGAGCGCGAACGGGGCACCTGTTACTGCACAGTGCTTTTCTTTGGTCCGGACGGCCGGTTGCTCGGCAAACACCGCAAGCTCATGCCGACCGCGTTGGAGCGAATGATCTGGGGATTCGGTGACGGTTCGACACTAACGGTGGTGGATAGCCCGTACGGCCGGATCGGCTCGGTGATCTGCTGGGAGAACTACATGCCGATGCTGCGGATGGCGATGTACTCGAAGAATGTTGCGCTCTACTGCGCGCCTACCGCCGATGATCGAGACACTTGGCTGTCGTCGATGCAGCACATCGCCCTGGAAGGGCGCTGCTTCGTTCTGACGGCATGCCAGTTCATCCGCAAGAAGGATTTTCCGGACACCGTGCGCGTGTCCCTCGGCGACTCGCCGGATGCCGTTTTGATGCGCGGCGGCAGTGCCATCATCAGTCCTCTCGGTAAGGTACTGGCAGGCCCCTATTTCGAGGGCGAAACCATCCTGACGGCGGTCCTCGATCTCAACGATATTGGCCGTGGAAAATTCGATTTCGATGTCGTCGGACATTACAGCCGGCCGGATATATTTCAGTTGATCGTCAATGAGGCGGCTATGCACCCGGTTGTAGCGAAGACGGAGGACTGACATAGCGATGATCACGCGATGCCGCTTATACAAAGCACCGAATCGGCCATAAAAAGGCCTTTTGCACGATGCCCTTCGAGAGAAGGGTATCAGTTGACGCCGCATGGATTTGGAGCATGTTGCTCCACACCATCCGGCATGCGGGTCCGCACCGGGCGGTTCATAGTCGCCGTATTTGTGGCGACTTCCGGCTTGCAGACGTCGCTTGAGGGTTGCAAACACCACCGACAATAGGTCAAGCCTTCTTTTTCCGGAAGTAGAGACGGATAGGGACCTCTGGAAAGCCGAATGTCTCCCGGATCCGGTTGACGAGGTAACGCTCGTAGGAAAAGTGGATTGCAGACGGGTCCCTGACGAACAGGGCGAAAGTCGGCGGTTTGACTGCGACCTGCGTGATGTAGTTGAAGAGGTGCGGCCGGCTACTGCGGCCGGGAGGGGGATTTGCCTCGATAATCTCCCGAATCTTATGGTTGAGCTCACCCGTTTCGATTCGCCGTGTGTACTGGGCATACACACGATCGATCAGGTCGAAGATTTTGACGACCCGCTGACCGGAGAGGGCCGAGACGAAGATAATGGGCGCGAATTCGAGAAATTTTGAATTGTAACGGATATTTTCGACGAATGTTCCAATGGTGCTGTTGTCCTTTTCCACCAGATCCCACTTGTTGACGACGAGAATACAGGCGGTTCCGTTCTCCATGGCAAGTCCGGCGATCTTGACATCCTGTTCGCTGATCCCTTCTTTGGCATCGAGGAGGATCAGAGCGATGTCGGCCCGGTCGATCGCCTTGATGGCCTGGACGATGCAGTATTTCTCCAGGGTGAGGCTGATCCGGCTCTTCCGGCGGATTCCTGCCGTGTCGATCAAAAGGTAGTGTTTCCCGTTGCGGGTGACGGGGGTGTCGATGGCGTCCCTGGTCGTCCCTGGAACGGGGTTGGCGATCGTCCGTTCGTAGCCGAGGATCCGGTTGATGAGGGAGGATTTGCCCACGTTCGGCCTCCCGATGACGGCGATCCGTATCCGCTCGCCTTCGCCGTCTTTAACCGCTTCCGCTTCTGGAAGGCAGAGCGCCACGTCGTTCATCAAATCGTCGAGGCCCGGGCCGTGCTGAGCGGAAAGGGGGTAGAGTGTTTCGATCCCCAGACGATAGAAGTCGGACACCAGCCCCTCGTGGCGGGGGCCGTCAACCTTGTTGACGGTATAGAAAACCCTCTTTTTCTCCATCCGGAGCAACCGGGCGATCTCCTGGTCCGCGGGGGTGAGACCGTCCCTGCCGTCCATCATAAACAAGATGATGTCCGCCTCCTCTATGGCCAATTTCGTCTGCTCTCGCATCTGGACGAGGATCTCTACCTCCGATGCCGGTTCAAATCCGCCCGTGTCTATCAGGGTAAACGGACGATCGTTCCAGGCACAGTCGGCGTAATTACGGTCGCGCGTTGCACCCGGCTCGTCGATGACGATGGCCTTGCTCCTTCCGGCCAAACGGTTGAAAAGGGTCGATTTGCCGACGTTCGGCCGGCCGATGATAGCGATAACGGGTTTCATGCTGTTCTTGTCTCAGGTCATTCGATCTCTTGTCAGATGTCTCTTTTCTATCCGATCGCTTAGGGAATGTCCACCCGTCTTTTCGGTATCACCCTTTTAGGTCGCGTCCCCGGAGGGCGAAATAGATCGTGCCCAGGAGGCCGAAAGCCGTCGCGGTTAGCAGGTTGACTGCCGGGGAGAGCTGCCAGAGGAAACCGGAGGCGAAGGCCGCCATGGAAACAACGACATCCCGGATCAGGTAGTAGAGACCGAACATCCCCGCCTTTTGATCCTCCGGCGCCAGGTCCATGATCAGTGCCTTGCGCGTCGGTTCGCCGAATTCCTTGAGGCCGCGGATGATGAAAGCGATGACCATCATCCAGAAGCTGTGCGAAAAGAGGAGAAAGAGGGGAAAGATCGTGAAATTGACAAAGGTGATCAGGACGAAAGGCTTTTTTGTCGTTCGGTCGGCGAGGTAGGCGACAGGGATATAGACGAGCATTGCCGTCGCCATCTCGATCGTCGTGAGTAAGCCGAATTGCACAGCGCTGATGCCGTTATTTTTAATACACCAGACGACAACGAAGGCGTAAGGGATCTGCTCGGCAAAGCGGATCAGGATGTCGGAGACAAGGAGGTTCCTAAGGTCCGTGCTCATGGAACGCCAGAGTCGCGTCGGCTGTCTTTCCGCCTTACCCCGCCGGCCGTCATCCTCGATCATCGCCTGTTGGAGGATCAGCGACACGACCCCCAGGAAGAAGGCGGCGACGAATGCGAGGCGGATACCCGTCCTGTCGCCGTAAAGCCCGATGAGGACGCCGCCGATGATCGGACCCAGGGCCATCGGAATCCGCCGGGTCAGGGAATGGACAGACACCCCCATTGTCCGTTTCTCTACGGGTAGCGCCCGGGAGACGAGGCTCATCGTCGCGGGAAGCGAGATCGCCGACCAGGAGAGAAAAAAGGCAGAACCGATAAAGACGGCCAGCCAGTGGGGGAAGAGAATGACGATGAGGTAGCCGGACAAGGCGACGAGGTTGAAAACGACGAGTGCCCGCTTATAGCCGAGGCGGTCGCTCAGGTAGCCGCCGGGGAAGGAATACAGGGCGGAGAGGAGGTTGTCCATCCCGTTGAGAAAGCCGACCGACAGGATGCCTCCCCCCAGGGCGAGCAGGTAGATCGGCAGGAATCGCTCGGCCATCTTTTCACCGAGTCCGATGAGGATCGCCATGAACAGGAGAGCCACGACGCTTTTTTTCAGACCGAAGAAATCGACAATCCTTTTGCGCCAAGTCATTGACCACACCCTCTCCGATTGTATTTTTCTGCAGACTCCACTGGTTGGGTACCTTAGCCCATTGCAGGATGCCGGTCAAGCGAGAGAAGAGCGAGGGAGGAGATCCATTCGGTAGGTCATAATCGTTTAGAGTGTCATCCCGGTAAGGATCAAACATGCGTTTATAACGATTGGCGCTCCATTTTCCAAGAAAACTAAAGTTTTTTCCTCTTCAGGCCGATTAAAGAATTAATCGATTAGATTTCCTTGTTTTCATTTGTTTGTCTTTTTTCATGTTTCTGCAAGGAAACAGGACCGATGGGAGGTTGTATGGAAATCATGACGGTTAAGGAAGTAGCAAATTTTCTGCGGTTGAAGGAAGCGACAGTTTGTCGTTTGGCTTCGGAGGGAAAGTTGCCGGGTGTCAAGGTGGGGAAGTCCTGGCGGTTTGATAGGGCGGCATTGGAGAGGCTGGTCACAGGTGCACAGTCGGACATGATCGGCGCCACGGATGGTGGGACAAAGAATCAAAGCGGTAAGCATTGACGAGTAAAGTATTATTGCCTTGATCCGAAGAAGGGCTCTTGAAACGAATGGCTTAAAGCAAAGAAGTGTGAGAAGGGGGATAAGTAACGGCCGCCCCACATAACCACATAAAGAAAGGAGAAAAAAATGAACATCGCCGGGTATATAAACAGAAGAGGTATCCAACGAAAGCTGATTGTTTCATTTCTCTTGTTGGGGTTGATCCCCATGGTCATCATGGGTTCTGTGTCTTATTACAAATCCACGGACATGTTGTTGAAAAATGCCAATTCCGAGATGATCAACCTGACCAAAAAGGCCATCGAACTATTGGACTCCCAATTCACTGTATACAAAATGCAGATGGATACGATTACAATTCCGGCTAAGCAAGTCCTGGATATGCTCCAGTTAGGTATGAGCATTGATGCGGGAAGTACGGAAAATCTGGAAAAAATTTTCGTTGAACAAGTGAAGTCTTCTCCTGCTATCAAGCGGATTAATATTTTTGACATGAATGGCGATATGAAGATCACAAACAACAGGGCAGCATCCGATCAGGCGGAGAAAGCCTCTTCGTTTCCGTGGTATAAGCAGGCCTCAACCGCTAAAGATATCATATTCGGAGAAGTGTATATTCCCAAGGGACTGAGTGAACCCGTAACCACCATGGTGAAAACTTTCCTGACCCCGGACGGCAAACCGTATGCTTTCATTGTGGTCGATATATCCGCTGAATATGCTACCAAGTCGGTGACCAATATTAAAATAGGTAAAGAAGGGTTTGCCTATCTCATAAACAGGGACGGCATGGTGATCGCCTATCCGGATAAAACGAAAATTTTACAGTGGAATATCAATAAATATGATTTCGGCAAAGAAATACTCCAGAAAAAAAACGGCACCACGGAATATTCCCTCGACGGGCTCGATCGTTTTGCCTCTTTTCAGGAATATCCCGCTATGGGATGGATTATCGCCTCTTCGGTGAATAAGGCGGATATCCTTGAATCCGTCAATACAATGAATACCCTTTTCATTATCCTCGTGATTGTGATGGCTACGTTTTCATTGGTTGCGGGTGTCCTGTTTACCATCCGTCTGGTTAAGCCGATCAACCGGATCGTGGTGGGATTGAGCGAAGGCTCCGACCAGGTGGCAACCGCATCGATGCAGGTATCGGAATCGAGCCAGCACCTGGCGGAGGGCGCTTCGGAGCAGGCGTCCTCCCTGGAGGAGACGTCGTCCTCCCTGGAGGAGATGTCGTCGATGACCAAGCAGAACGCGGACAATGCCAACCAGGCCAGGGCGATGATGAACGAAGCGAAGCTCGTCGTGGAGAAGGCAAACGCACAGATGGCCCAGCTGACGGAGGCGATCGGACAGATAACGCGTTCGAGCGAGGAGACGGGGAAGATCATCAAGACGATCGACGAAATTGCCTTCCAGACAAACCTGCTGGCGCTCAATGCGGCAGTCGAGGCGGCGCGCGCCGGGGAGGCCGGAGCGGGATTTGCGGTGGTGGCGGACGAGGTGCGGAATCTGGCGTTGCGGGCGGCGGAGGCGGCACGGAACACGAGCGATCTGATCGAAAAGACGATCAAAGCGGTGAAAGCCGGCAACGAGATGACGCTCTCGACGCAGGATGCGTTCCAAGCCAACGTGAAGCTCTCGGCGAAGATCAGCCAGCTTGTGGATGAGATCGCTACTGCATCGGAGGAACAGGCGCATGGAATTGCTCAGGTGAACACAGCCGTGACGGAGATGGACAAGGTAACGCAACAGACGGCGGCGAACGCAGAGGAGTCGGCGAGCGCTGCTGAAGAGATGAACGCGCAGGCGCAGCAAATGCGGATATATGTCGATGAACTCGCTGGGATCGTTGGTGTAAACATGGGAGATTCCGGATCAACCGCAAGGGGGGCTATTACCGCTGCGACGGGCGGAAAACGGGCACTTTCGCAAATCGAAGGGCGCAAAATGAAGGACCAGCACATGCAGGGAAAAAGCGCGAAGCCGAAACCGGGTGATGTCATACCCTTCGATCAGGCTGATAAGGACAGTTTCAAAGATTTTTGAAGGTTGGGTATGAAATAAAACCACAAATGAGACGATAAAGAGCGGTTCCGAAGCCTGCGCGTCATGCCTTATCTTTGTACCCGAACTCCTGGATCATGCGGGGATCATTGGTCCAGTCTTTTGCGACACGGACGAAGAGTTCCAGAAAGACCTTTGCGGCAAAAAACCTTTCCATTTCCAGGCGCGCCCTAGTGCCGATCTCTTTGAGCATCGCCCCCTTTTTCCCGATGATGATCCCCTTCTGTGAATCCTTGGCGACATGGATCGTCGCGGCGATCCGGATCATGTTTCTCTCTTCGTCCTCCTTGAAGGCGTCGACGACAACAGCGGTTGCATAAGGGACCTCCTGGTGGGTGCGTAGAGTGATCTTTTCCCGGATGATCTCGGCCGCGATGAACCTCTCGGAGCGGTCTGTCATCATCTCCTCGGGAAAATACTGTGGGCCTTCGGGCAGGAGCTTCCAAATCTCCCCGATGAGACGGTCCACGCCATCGCCCTTCAGGGCTGAAAGGGGAAGGATTTCCCGGAAAGGGTGCAGACTGAAAAACGAGTCGATGAGGGGTAAAAGCAGCCGTTTATCAACCAGATCGATCTTGTTTATGACAAGAAAAACGGGAAGAGGAACCCCTCCAAGGGCCTCGATAATGAAGCGGTCCTCCGGATGCGGTGTGGCGCCTGCCTCGGTGATCAGTAGAAGGAGATCGACATTTCCGAAAGTCCCGGTCGCTGCGTCGACCATGGCCCGGTTCAGGGGGGTGGTTGCCCTGTGAATACCAGGGGTATCGAGGAAGATCAACTGCCCCTGCCGCTCACCGGAAAGGTTCCGGATTCCCATGATTTTGTTACGCGTCGTCTGGGGTTTGTGGGTGGTGATGGCAATCCTCTCGCCGACGATCCTGTTTAAGAGGGTCGATTTTCCCACATTGGGTCTGCCGATAATGCTGATGAACCCGGATTTGAACATGTCTTTCTCCATCGATATTCTACACAGCTACTCAGGGACTCTTCTTCACCGAAAGAGGATTTTGAGCTCCGGTGAGACTGTCCCCGAAATTTCTTAGGTCAAGATAGCATGTCAGACGTCAGCATGCAAACCTCCTGTCGGAAAGGTGGAGATATTCCCGTACCTGTCTGCTTTAAAAGACCTTTCACCGGTACTCAGCACCAACTCATACCGTGCAAGGGAGGGATCGACGGCGATTCGGACGTTGCCGGGGTCAAGGCGTACTTTCAGAGAGGTGAAATTGACCCGACGGTGACCGTAGACGTTCGAGATGTCGGCGGGGGCGACTGTGAAGGTGACGGGTCCCCTCCCGATTTTGGCTGCGGCAAGAAGGGCCAAGGCCAGTTCAAGAAAAATGGAGGATTCGACAAGCGACCTGAAGGCCGGATGAAAAGGTCCTGCGACGACGGCCCCGGTTTTTTCCAGTTCTTGAGTGGTTTGGAGGCCGAGGCGGATGACGGGAATCTGCGCGGCAGTCAGCTTTTTGAGGGCATTTCCACATTGCGTAACCGCCTCAGCAATCGTCAGCGGTGTATAGCGTTCTTCCCGGAATGCATCGGCAAGGGGGGTGTCTCGAAGGACAATCGTCGGGTGGATCCGGACCGTATCAGGACGAAGGGAAATCGTTTTATCGATCGTTTCGGCGAAACATTCCTCGGTGTCTCCGGGTAGACCGGACATGAGATGAATCCCCGTCGCGAAGCCCCGAGCCTTGAGGAGGGATACCGCCTGGAGGGTGTCTGCTGCCGTATGGCCTCGTCTCGAAAGGAGAAGGACCTCGTCATTGAGCGACTGCGCCCCCACCTCGACCGTCGTCACGCCAAGGCTCTTGAGGAGGACGAGACCCTCGGCATCGATCTCGTCGGGGCGGGTCGAGATGCGGATGCCGTCGACAGCGCCCTCCCTGAGAAAAGGGGTTGCAAGTTGGAGAAGACGGATCTGCTCATCCCGTACCATGCCGGTGAACGTCCCGCCGTAGAAGGCGATCTGGACGGGGGTGCTGCTTCGCCTGCTGTTGCCGAGATGGGCGCGGACGGTTTCCTCAAAGGCGCTTTCCTCGATTCGGTCTGGGCGATCTCCCGCGGTCAGTCGTTCATTGCAGAAGAGGCAACGGTGAGGGCAGCCCCGGTTCATGATGAAGATGGGGATGATCATGGGTCAACCTTTTGTGCTTTACCGGTCGGGATATCCTTAATTATTCCGAAGGACCTCAAGGGCCTCTTTCGCCGCTTGCTGTTCCGCTTCCTTCTTGCTCCTTCCTGTTCCCGTCGCGATGACCCTCTGGCCGATGACCAGGGATGTCTCGAAGCGCTTCTCGTGGTCGGGGCCCGTTTCGGAGGTCACTATATAGCGGGGCAGCTCCCTGAAGAGGTTCTGGCAGATCTCCTGTGCGGCCGTCTTGTAATCCCTGTAGACGGCGGCAGCCGCCCCCGCCTCGATGAGCGGTTCGAAGAGCCGTCCGATGAAGGCGGCGGTCCGGTCGAAACCTCCGTCGAGGTACATCGCGGCGACGACGGATTCAAAGGCGTTAGCCAGCAAGGAGGGCTTTGTCCGGCCGCCCGAGGACTCCTCTCCCCTGCCGAGGAGAAGAAACTCCCCGATCCGGAAACTCCTCGCCAGTTTGGCAAGCGGCTGTTCATTGACGACGGAGGCCCTCAGTTTTGAGAGTTCTCCTTCTGCCAGGTCGGGGAATTTTTTCATGAGCATGTCGCTGACGGTGAGCTCCAGAACAGCGTCACCCAAAAATTCCAGCCTTTCGTTGTCCTGGCAGGGTAATGCGTTATTCTCGTTGACAAACGACCGGTGAGTCAGCGCGTTATCGAGTAAGCCGCGATCTTCAAAACGATAGCCGATGTAAGCTTCCAGCTCCATCAGGGCCTGCACTCTTTTCTCTTTCATCATGTTCCCTAATCTACAAATAGCGTCTTGTTATTCCTGAATCACCTCGCCGATCAGGCGCCCGTTTCGGAAGGACCCCGGCATCACTCGGACGATCCGGTTGGCGTCGCAAGCCGTGCCGCAGGCGACAGGGATGTAGTTATCGGAAAAGCCGATAGAAAAGCCGGTCGATTTCTCCTTTCTGCCCTCGATGAGAACGGCAAGCGGAGTTCCGATAAATCTCTCGGCAAAGGCTTGTCTTTTCGCGGTTCCGATTCTCCTCAGCTGTTCCGCACGCCGCTTCTTTTCTATTTCAGGGACCTGGTCGGGCATCGCTGCTGCGGGAGTCCCGGGCCGTCGAGAGTAGGGAAAGACGTGGAGGTAAGCAACGGGCAGCCCTTCCACGAGCCGGATGGTATTGACGAAGGCCGTTTCCGTCTCGCCGGGAAACCCGGCTATGACGTCTATCCCGACGGCAATGTCAGGAACTGCCGTATGGACTTTCCGAATGAGATCCCTGAAAAAGGCCGCATCATAGTTCCGGTTCATGGCGGCAAGTATACCATCATCCCCGCTTTGCAGGGGAATATGGAGATGACGGCAAACGACGCCGGATGACTCGATAAGCGAGATGAGTTCATCGGTGACTTCGCGCGGTTCGATCGAGCTCAGGCGAAGGCGTTCGACCAAATGTGCTTCGGTAACACTCCTGACCATCGCCTCAAGATCAGTGGTCGGAATGAGGTCGCGGCCGTAGGCGCCGAGGTGGATTCCCGTCAGGACCACCTCACGGTAGCCCTCTGACGCAAGGGAGGCGATCCCTTCTTCGACTTCTACAGGCCGGAGGCTCCGGCTTGCCCCCCGTGCCCGCGGGACGATGCAGTAGCTGCAAAAAGCGTCACAGCCGTCCTGGATCTTAAGAAAGGCGCGCGTATGGTCGGGAAACGAGGCTGCTCCTAGAGAGGAGAACCTTTTTTCACTTCGGATGTCGCCGACGTGGATCTCAGGAGCTATTCCTTCGGAAAGCTCCCGAATCAAATCGGAAAGCCGTGACTTTTCAGCGTTTCCGACGACGATTCCGACGCCCGGAATCCGGGCGATTTCCTCCGGCGCTCTCTGCGCGTAGCAGCCGGTCACAAGAACAACCGCCGCCGGGTTTCGCTTGATCGCACGACGAATGAGCTGGCGGGACTGGTAATCGGTCCTGCCGGTGACCGTACAGGTATTGATGATGTAGCAGTCCGCCTCTTCCTCGAAGGGGACGAGCGTCATCCCCCGGACAGCCAGTGTCTCCGAGATCCCGGCCGATTCGCACTGGTTGACCTTACAACCCAGGGTGGCCACGGCGACTTTAAGCATCGAGACCCCCCTCGGCCGGGTCAACGCTCATACCGGGGTGAATCTGCAGGGATATGTTTGGAAAAATATTTTGCCGATCCATAGGGATGCCTTTCTTTAATGAATCTAAACGCCAGGTGCTTCTTTTGTCAAGGTGAAAGGATTTTATGGTATTTCGCTTTTGCTTCCGGTAGAATACCGCTCTATTCCGGGAGGAGGTGCTGCATGCAGGAGTTCGTCCGTATCGTATCGGAAAACCCTTTGATAGGGATAGGGATTGCGTTCGCAGCCCTTTTGGTCCTCTATTTTTTCTTCATGAAACTGGTCAAGTATGCGCTGATCCTCTTCATCATCGCCGTTGCGATCGCAGGGTATTTCTATTTCAGGTATCCGGAGGACAGGCCTGCCAACCTGGGTGAGGCCATAGAAAAGGCCCTCACCGAAAGCAGTCGCGCCTTGGAAAAAGGGAAAGAAGTTTTGGACAAGGGGCGCGAAATGATCAACAAGGGGAAAGAGGCTTTGGAAAAGGGCAAGGAGATTGTTGAAAAGGGCAAGGTTGTTTTAGAAAAAGGGATCGATAGAGGGAAAGAGGCAGTCGAAAAAGGGAAAGGCGCCGCTGATGAGATCGGGAAAATCATCGGGGGAGAGAAGGAAACCCGATCGAGATAGCGCCCGGCGGGAAACGAAAAGGTCCCCGTTAACGGTGCCCGGCCGGTGTGCTTTCCCCCATCTCCAGGAGCATATCCCAGTCCAGCATGGGAAAGACGAGGTGGAGGTTGTGGTCGTCGTCGACGAGGTGGATCTCCAGATTTCGAAAGAGACGCTCCGCGATCCGACGGGTCGGCCCCGGGGGGACGACGAGGTCCTGCCGACCATGGTAGAGTGTCACAGGCAGCTCCAGCGGCGCCTCATAATAGGGGTTGAAATCGCCATGGCCGAGGGCGGGGGAAAGGAGGATGAGTCGCCGTGTCCGGGACTCGTTCTTGCATGCAAATTGCGCAGCCATGAGGCCCCCGTAACTCGAACCGACGAGGATCAGGTTGCTCTTCGCTGCGAGCCCCCGCTCGAGCTGTGCCATCCTCTGTTCGAGGGAGCCGGAGAAGTTTTCCATGATCATCTCCGGGTATCTCTCATGGAAGAAAGTACCCTTGGTTCCCCGGCTGCTGCTGTCCAGACCGTGGATGAAAACACGCGTCACATCCCTCATTGCGACCATCCTGATATGGGAAATCCTGCCGCGGGTGGCATGTCCAGCCGGTAGCATTGCCTCTGGAAAACGACGGAGCCGCCCTTGTGCATTGCTTTCCATAAATCGGTGTGTTAGAAAAATACAAGTAAAATAATTGAAACGTCTCATATGCTGAAGCCTTGAGGCTCTTGGAGGCGTTTTGACGAGAGGAGATATCCATGTCGCTTGTCGTTCCGTTCCGGGCTCTCAGGCCGATAAAATCATTTGCCAGTCAGGTAGCCGCCCCTCCCTATGACGTCATGAGTTGTGAGGAGGCGAAGAGATTCGTTCGTGAGAATCCGCTTAGTTTTCTCCATGTGGAAAAGTCGGAGATCGACGTTCCCGATGCGGGAGAGGATGATCAGCGGATCTACGACAGGGCAAAGACCAACCTGCTAGGACTGGTCGGCAAGGGGGTTTTACGGCGTGAAGAGGTCCCGGTGTTTTATCTCTACCGTCAGCGGGTTGGGGAACGATTTCAGACAGGGATCGTGGCCGGCGTCAGTATTGCAGACTACGAAGCCGGACGAATCAGACGGCATGAACTGACGCGGCCCGACAAGGAGCAGGAGAGAATGCGTCATATCGACACCGTCGGGGCGCAAACGGGCCCCGTCATGCTCACCTATCGGAGAAGAGAAGCGATCGACCGTTTGGCGGAGCGGGTTGCGGCAAGACCGCCCGAGTATGATTTCACTGCCGGAGACGGTGTGGGCCATACTGTCTGGGTTCTCAGCGACCCAGCGGAGATCCGTGATGTGGTAGAGGGATTTGCCCCGGTCGAATCCCTCTACATCGCCGACGGGCATCACCGGGCTGCAGCCGCTGCGACGGTCGCCCGCCTTCGGAAGGACAAAAATCAAGGGAATCGAGGGGAAGAGGGATATCATATCCTGATGTCAGTCCTCTTTCCCCAGGAGCAGCTCCGGATCATGGACTACAACCGGGCTGTTCGCGATCTCAACGGCCTCACGGCAGAGGCGTTTCTGGACAGGGCCGGTCAAAAATTCCTGATTTCGGAAGGCTATGCAGGAAAATCACCGGTGCGTCGCCACGAATTCGGGATGTATCTGGGCGGATCATGGCGTCATCTTGCAGCCCGGAAGGAGATCCTGGGGGATGACGATCCCGTTGCGGGCCTTGACGTCTCTCTTCTCCAGGAGCATCTCCTCGGCCCGGTTCTGGGTATCCGTGATCCGCGGACTGACTCCCGGATTTCCTTTATCGGCGGGATTCGGGGGATGGTCGAGCTGGAAAAGCTCGTAGACGGAGGTGCTTTCGCTGTGGCCTTCTCCCTTTACCCCCCCACGGTGGGGGAGATGATCACCGTGGCGGATGCCGGAAAAGTCATGCCGCCCAAGTCCACCTGGTTCGAACCCAAACTCTTGAGCGGCCTTTTTGTCAATCTCTTGGAGTGACAATGGACAGGGAGGCTCTTGCAGAAGAATCTGACGAGACAGTCGATGAGATCCTCGGGGGCCGTTTACGGATCTTTCAAAAAAAAACCGGTTATCGCTTTTCCCTCGACGCCCTTCTTCTTGCTCATTTTGCAAGCCTCAATGAGGGGGACGATCTGATCGATTTGGGTACTGGGAGTGGGATCGTCGCCATGATCCTTGCCGGTCGTTACCGTTGCGGCAGGGTTCTCGGGATCGAGATCCAGGAGCAACTGGCGATGATGGCAAGACGAAGTGCCGACTTGAACGGCCTTGACCGACGCGTGGAGATCCTTCAGGCCGACGTTCGCCGTCCTGAGACCCTCTGTGTGCCTCTGTCTTTCGATGCGGCTGTCTTCAATCCGCCCTACCGGAAGCTACGGTCGGGGAGGATGAATCCCGATCCCGAAAAGGCCGTGGCGCGACATGAAATCATGGGAAACGTCGCCGATTTTCTCACCGCAGCAGGATATGCCCTTCGGGATGGGGGCCGTGTGTATACGATCTATCCGGCAGCGCGGGTGGTTGAGATACTCTTTCGAATGAGGAGCTGCCGGATAGAACCGAAGCGCCTGAGGATGGTGCATTCCCGTCCCGGGGGTGTTGGTAAGTTTAGTCTTGTGGAGGGGGTAAAGGGAGGGCGGGAAGAATTGGTCGTTCTGTCCCCGCTTTATATCTATGGGGGAAAGAGAGGATATTCAGCAGAGATGGCGGCTATTTCCCAGGAGCTTTCCGCTTCTCCCGCTGACGGCGGTGATTGATTTCCTTCATCATGACCCGTTCCAGGATCTCCCGGAGTTCCGTGTCCCGGACAGCCGCGAGGCTGTTCTGTATCATGTTCCGGTCGTGCACTGGTAGCGGAGAGAGGGGAGGAACGGGGGGGGCGTTTCCTTCAGTAACCGAAGGGGGGATGGGGAGCTCTCCGATGGTAAGGAATAGGTGACGGACCTCTTCCTTACCTGCGAGTTCATTGATCCTGCCGAGGATTTCTTCCTTCATGAACTGGAGTTGATGCAGCCATGCCGGTGCGGAGACCCGGACGAAGAGGGAGCCCCGCTTCAGCGCGTCAGGGTGGGTCTGAGCGGCGATCTGGGGACCGACGGCCCTTCTCCAGATGTTGAGAAGATATCGGTCCGTCGAAGTATGCGGGATATTCCTCTTTTTTAGGATCTTATGGAGGATTTCCCCTAACATTTCAGGTTTTACCTGTCTTGCCCGTCTGCGCATCAGACCTTTTCTCACAGTTTGCCCTGAGGGTCAAGAGGGTGGCGGGTTGAATCGGCCTCTTTAATAATTATACGCGAGATCAGTGATTTGTTTACATATACACATTGGCCCCTGGTATTGGGGCTTGTAAAAATAACCTTTCGATGGTAGTCATTTACAGTATAAACGCACGGATCGGATCCGGCGGAAAACCGGTCAAGGTCTCGATCAATAGACGGATGTGATTCTACCGGGGAAGTCATCAGCAGGATACGAATTTGGCAGACCGGTTTCAGAAACAGAGGATAAAGATGGTCGATGCTCAGCTCCGCGCCCGGGGGATCGAGGATCGGCGGGTCTTGACGGCAATGGAAAAGGTTCCCCGCCATCTATTCGTCGATGAGGTGCTGGCTGAACAGGCCTATAACGACAATCCCCTTCCCATCGACCGCCAGCAGACCATTTCCCAACCCTATATTGTAGCGCTGATGTCCGAGGCGATGGAACTGACCGGAAAGGAAAAAGTTCTTGAGATCGGCTCCGGCTCAGGGTACCAAACCGCTATCCTTGCCGAGCTGGCAGAAAGGGTCTTTTCCATAGAGCGTATCGCTGCACTCGCGACCCGGGCGCGGAAGAATCTCGATTCGCTCTGTTACTACAATGTGGCTATCCGGGTAGGCGATGGAACCTATGGGTGGCGTGAGGAGTCACCCTTCGCGGCGATCATGGTGACTGCCGGTTCGCCGCAGATTCCGAAGCTTCTAATCGAACAGCTCGAAATTGGCGGAAGGCTGGTGATTCCCGTAGGGGACCGCAGTTCTCAGGCTCTGTTGAAGCTGACCCGCCTATCGGAGAATCCGAATGACCTTAAGCAGGAGGGCCTCGGCGGTTGTCGTTTTGTGGATCTTATCGGGGAGCACGGGTGGGACAATTCATGACCGAGAGGCATTTCTTCCGATTTTCCCCCCGCTGCATTTTAGATCGGAAACTGGTGAGTTTGCTCCTGATCGGGTTGACGCTTCTTTCCTGCTCGGGTTACCCGGTCAGAAGCGACCGCTCACGGGGTGTCTACCATCGTGTGAAGAGCGGGGAGACCCTCTTGGCCATCGCCAGAGCCTACCATGTCAATCTTCAAGATCTGGCGGAGATAAACAACATCAGTAAGCCAGACCAAATTGAAACGGACAGTGTGATCTTCATCCCGGACGCAAGCCATGTTGTGGATGATGTCATCACCGCAGCCAGATCACAGGTCCCCCCGGCGGGACTACCAGTTTTTGATCCGCCTGCAACGGAAACCAAGGCGCAAAAAGCACCGGCGGCGCCTCGAAAGGAGCTTACGAAAAAGGAGATGGTGACTGAACCGGCAAAGAACCGGGGAAAAGCGCCAGTTGATGTGACGACGAAGGATCGCACCACCCTTCCCCGGACGACAGACCGGGACGGGAGCACCCCCGGGGTTTCCTCCAGGACTGAAGGCGCGGAAACAATCGACCAGGCAGAGAAAAAAAAGGAAAACGGAGAGAAGGCGGATGAGATACAATTCGACAAGGATCGATTCATCTGGCCGGTCAAAGGAAGGGTGATCTCCCGCTTTGGCATCCAAACAAACAAAATGAACTTCAATGGCATTCGAATCGCTGCCGGCGAGGAAGCGGCCGTTCAGGCGGCGGCAGCCGGGACGGTCATCTTCTCCGCCCCTCTGAAGGATTACGGGGAGACGATTATCATCAAGCACGAAGATAACTATGCAACGGTCTATGCCTATTTGGGGACGAGAACCGTTCGGGGGGAGGCCCGCGTCAAAAAGGGGGATAGAATTGCCTTTCTTGGTAAAACCGGCGACAGGGGGGAGCCGTCTCTGTATTTCGAAATCCGGCACAAGAGCAAGGCCCGGAACCCTCTTTTTTTTCTTCCTTAGAGTATGTATTTCTCATTCAGAAACAAGGCAAAAGCCTGTATTCGACTCGGGGCGATGATTTGCGGTGGGAAGAGGAATACACATATCGGACAGTCATGTGATACGAAATCGTGTTGACTGTTCATTCAAAATGTGCTAACCTGCCAAGTTCAAAATACATTTTTAGATGGTGGCAAAATGTTTAAAGTGGGAGATTTGGCGGTTTATCCGGCACAGGGTGTGGGGGTCATTGAGGCCATCGAAAACCGGGATGTCGGGGGGAGTAAACAACTGTTCTATATCATGAAGATCATGGGCAACGGCATGAAAATCATGATTCCCATGGAGAGTGCGAAATCGGTAGGTTTGCGTGAAGTGATCATGGAAACCGAAATCCCCAAGGTCTATGCGATCCTCAGGAACAAGGATGTGACGATTGACAAGCAGACCTGGAACAAGAGGTATCGGGAATACCTCGAAAAGATCAAGACCGGATCGGTGTTCGAAATTGCCCGCGTACTTCGTGACCTTTTTATCCTGAAAAGCGATAAAAACCTCTCCTTCGGAGAGAGGAAGATGATGGACACCGCAAAGAACTTGCTCATCAAGGAAATTTCGGTGGCGAGCAACGCCGAAGAGACCAAGGTAGAAGAAGACCTGAAGATGATCTTTACCATACAATGAATCAGGATGGACGTGCCTTTTTATCGACGAGCTGTTCTTTGAAAAGGGAATGGATCGGAAAACCAAAGAAGCCAAGATGAATGCTGTCATAAAACGACGATAACGCTTTCTGTCCGAGGCACCATCGCCGATATGCATCAGCCGACTCAATGATCCGCCCTTTCTGCGATCCGGCTGCGGGGAGTTAAAAAATGGCGGAATCCTATCCTGAAATGGAGGGAGGTGAACGGATATGATTGTGAAATCTCTATTGATTATTGCATGTTCTGCAAGTGGTTATTCTATTGCCTATCACAGTTATGATCAGTGGTGGAAATGGGTTATCGGGTTATGTTTGGGTTTATTGATTGCTCTGTTGGTCATACAGGTGGAACAGGCCATCAGAAAGGTATCTTTGCGGGTCATCCTGGGCGGTGTCGTGGGGATGATCATCGGGTTGTTGATTGCTTTTTTATTCGCCTATGGTTTAAGTTTTGTAAGCAATATCATGGAGAAGCGGCAGGTTGTGCCTTGGATTTATGCGCTGTTAACCGGCATCATGGGTTACCTGGGGCTTGTCTTGGGATCGAAAAAAGTGGAGGAACTCAGTCTTTTCGGCTGGGGCCCGGCAAAGGAGATCAGCGATTATCGGATCCTGGACACCAGCGTCATCATCGATGGCAGAATAGCGGATATCAGCGACACCGGTTTTATGGAAGGCAATCTGATCGTTCCCCGCTTTGTGCTTGACGAGTTGCAGTACATCGCCGATTCCTCGGATTCAATGAAGCGGGCCCGGGGGCGGAGGGGACTCGATATCCTCAACCGGATGCAGCGCAGCACCGGCATAT
>PNOO01000011.1 GCA_013824905.1 Syntrophus sp. (in: bacteria)
GTCCGTGTCACGTCCGAAACGGCGGCCCGGACCTCCAAGCCCGGGGTCGTCATGGGGCTGGCCTGGACGCCGACCGGCGGCGACCTCTTGTTCGTCGAGGCCACCTCCATGAAGGGTAAAGGCGGACTGACCCTGACCGGCCAGCTCGGCGACGTGATGAAGGAATCGGCGACCGCGGCGCTCAGCTTCATCCGCGCCAACGCCGAGGAGCTGGGGATCGCGAAGGACTTCTTCGAAGGGCTTGACATCCATATCCATGTCCCCTCGGGCGCCATTCCCAAAGACGGACCATCGGCGGGAGTGACGATGCTCACCGCTCTGGTCTCGCTCCTCACGAACCGGACGGTGAAGAAGGACCTCGCGATGACGGGCGAGATCACCCTCCGGGGGCTGGTCCTCCCGGTAGGAGGGATCAAGGAGAAGGTCCTCGCGGCCCATCGCGCCGGGGTGAAGACAATCATCATGCCCAAATGGAACAGAAAAGACCTGGAAGAGATTCCGTTAAAGGTCAGAAAAGAGATCGCCTTCCACTTCGTCGACGAGATGCTGGAGGTCCTCCGGATCGCACTTGACAAGGCGCCGGCGTCATCAGTATAGAAATTAATAGGGTGTATTTCCTTTATTGAAAGGTGGGAACTATGAAACGAAAAATAGGGAAATGGTTTGTGTTGGTTTTTATGGCTGCGGTGATTCTCTCTCTGTCCGGTTGCGGCGGGAGTGAAGATACGCCGGGAACCATCGAATTGAATAACAATAGCGTTGCGACGATTGATGGTTTTTATCTGGCGCCCGTAAACCAAGCCTCATGGGGGGCGAATATTTTGGCGGGCCCGTTATTTTCCGGACAACAGACTTTTATTGTCGATATCGTCCCGGGTTATTATGACGCGAAGATTAGGGCCGCCGGAGTGTACAGTGACTATTTCGGCTATCTGTATGACATCTATATAGCCGCAGGGATTACTCGACAGCTTAACGTACGTAATTCCAGTTTCACGGGGTCGCTGGAGATCCGTAATACTACTCTTGGCTTCAATATTATCGGCATATATGTTGTTCCTGCCGACGCTCCCACATGGGGCGCAAATCTGATTTCTTCAGCGATCGGGCCGTTGGGTTCCCGTCAGTTCATTGACATCAGCCCGGGCCTTTATGATGTGAAGGTCGTATGGAATGTCGGTCCGGATTCCATCGATTACGATATCCGGATCGACTCATTGACTCTGACAACACTCAACGTCGATTAATAAACAGGGGGTTTCCTATGAAGCGCATGACATCATTAATTTACACGAGCGTAATCCCATCATTTCTGATCACGGTCTTTTTGGGGACCGTCTACGGCGCCTCTATGACCATGCAGCGCGAGGGTGGTCTTCAAAATGGCCAGGAGAGTACGGTCGCAAAAGACGATGTGTATAGAGACGGCAGTCAACTCACGTTCTCTCCTCTGCGGCTTAAGAACAAAAGTGACTCCGGCAGGGAATCCGGGGCCGACAGCCCATCGGTGAAAATGGAGCGTTACAAGCCCTATCAAAAGGGTGAGGGTGAAAGAAAAATAAGATAGGACATCCGCCACCGCTTCATGCTCCTTCGGTTTCCTGCTCGACTTCGCTCTCGAAGTCGGCTTTATTCCAGGAGGGATCCATCAGATATTCCCGGCGGAACGTCTCCTGGATCCGGTCGATGGGGACGTCGGCATATTCACCCCGATAGGCAAGGTATTCCATGTGCCTTTTCCCCTCGAGATCAAACGGATGATAGATGGAGTCGCCGTGCCCGTCGAAATCAAGGGGTTTGAAGCGGAACCGCTCGCACAGCCCGATGTTGAATGCTGGCGTCGCCTTTACCCAGGCGCCGTTCAGATAGACGGACGTATATCCGTGCCACAGGAAGACATCGGTCTTCATCAGAGCGCGCATGCGCGCGGTGGTGAGATGGTTCCGCACATCGGCAAAGCCCAGCCGGGCAGGAATCTCCATGGCCCGGCAGCAGGCCGCAAGCAGGACCGCCTTGGCCACACACCAGCCGCGACCGCTCAGCAGTGTCGCGCTCGCCCGGAGCCCCTCTATGGACAGATCGATGCTGTACGGATCGTACCGGATGCCGTCCCGGACGGCATAATAGAGCCTGATTGCACGCTCCCGCTGATCCGGCTGATCACCGGAGTTTTCCTTTGCAAACGCGACGACTGACCGGCTGTCGCAGTCGACGACCGGCGACGGTTGCAGATACTGCCTCATCTCTGGATGCATATCATCCCCCTTCTTTACACAGGGTAAAATCTACTCTCAAAGCGGTTAGCGGTCAAGCCCGTTCGGTGTGTTCAGGTCGGTGTGGCAACACCGGCGGCTTTATTATTACTCCGGAAAGTAAACATGTGAAGGGTTGTCATGCCGGACTTGATCCGGCATCCAGTCCTCTTGGTAGATTCCCGCTTTCGCGGGAATGACAGTTTTGCCTTTATAATTGCCGGAGTAATATCTGCCGGAGTAATATCTTGACACACAGAAGCCATCTTTCTATACTCACGTCGATTAAAAGCATGTTCTCGTTAAAATAATGACCATTTTTCACAGGATCTGAGGAGATACCCCCGTCGACTGAGCTTCAAGGACGGGATTCAGACATATCGAACCCTTGATTGGCAGGAGGCGCCATGCTCAAGACCAGGATAACCGAACTACTGGGGATTCAATATCCGATCATCGGCGGGACCATGATGGACCTTACGCTGGCCCCCTTCGTGGCTGCAATTTCCAATGCCGGCGCGCTCGGCATTATCGCCTCGGCCATCTTCAAGGACCCGGAGAAACTTCGCCTGGAAATCAGAAAAACCAGGGAATTGACCGATAAACCGTTCGCCGTAAACATCAATCTCTTCCCCCAACTGATGCCGCCCGATAACCGGGCGTTTCTCGATGTACTCTCCGCCGAGGGTGTAAGGATAATCGAGACATCCGGCCATCAGGCGCCGGTAGATCTGGTGGCGCTCTTCAAGGAATACGGCATGACCTGGATTCACAAATGCGTCGGGGTGCGTTACGCCAGGAAGGTGGCCTCACTCGGCGCGGACGCCGTAACGGTTGTGGGATATGAAAACGGCGGGGCGACGGGGATATTGAACATCACCACACTGGTACTGGTGCCGTCGGCGGTCGACGCAGTTCAGATTCCGGTCATCGGCGGCGGCGGCGTAGCCGACGGGCGCGGACTATACGCCGTGCTCGCGCTCGGTGCGGAAGCAGCCATCGTCGGCTCGCGTTTCGTCCTTTCCGACGAATGCCCGGTGCATCCGCATCTGAAGCAGGCGCTTTGCGAGGCCAACGAGCTCAGCACCGACCTGATCATGTTCTCGGTCGGTTTCACGCATCGCGTATGGATGAACGAGCCGGCCAAAAAGACCCTTGAAATTGAAAAAAGGGGGGGCGCCCTGGAAGAGATACTCCCCTATGTCTCCGGCGAAGCGGCGAGGAAGATGTACCAGACCGGCGATTTGAACGCGGGAACCATCTCCATATCACAGGGGATAGGCATCCCCAAGAAAATCATGCCGGTCCGGGATATCATCGCGGAGATGATCGAACAGGCGCAGTCGATACACAAGCGGATGGCCTCAATGGGAATGGCCTCTCCTCCTTAACTTTTCAACGGGAAAGTGGTATATGATGATCCATTCTATTTCTGAGGAGGTGCTGCCCTGAAAAAACGAATCATCATCATTTTTCTGATCCTCCTTGTCGGTGTGGGGCTGCTCGTCTACTACGGACAACGCGAGGTTCGCCGGGGAGAGCTTTACTACTCCGGGACCGTCGAAGCCACTCAGTCCCATCTTTCCCTCCAGACCGGCGGCCGTGTGCTCCGGGTGAACGTGCGCGAGGGACAGGCTGTCGTGAAGGACCAGCTCCTGCTCGAACTGGACCCGGCGGAGTTCCGCTCCCGCATGGAACAGGCGAAGGCCAATCTCGAAAAATCCATGAAAACCCGGGAACAGGCAGAAACCTTTCTGAAAGTTTACGAACAGACCCTCCCTGCCGAGGTGGCCCGAGCCGAGGCGGGCGTCCGCGCCCTGAAATCCCAATTGGATGATCTCAAAGCAGGCAGCCGGATACAGGAGATCGCCCGAGCGGACCAGGCGATGCAGAGCGCCGCCTCCGTCATGGAAGACGCGAAAAAAAACGCGGCCCGTTACGAAAACCTCTTCAAGAAGGGGCTGGTCTCGGATAAGGAGTGGGACGCCGTCCGCCTCCGATACGACCTTGCCCTGCGGGAATACGAGCGGAGCAGAGAGACCCTCGACCTCGCTCGGGAAGGAAGCAGGGCGGAAACAATCCGCACCGCTGAAGCGAGAGTGGCCGAGGGGGAGGCCCTCCTGAAGCAGGCCCACAGCAATCTTATCCGGATCGAAGCGGCGAAAAAAGAGGTGGAAGCGGCCCGCTTGATCATTGCCGCGGCCCGCGCAACTTTTGATCAGACGGCGATCCAGCTTGATTATACGCACCTGAAGGCGCCCCAGCCGGGCATCATCACCAGCCGTAACATCGAACCGGGAGAAGTGGTTACCCCTGGGCGGGAAGTCCTCACCCTCTCCGATCTTGAGAGGGTCGATCTGAAGATCTTCGTCGACGAGACGGAGATCGGCAAGGTCAAGCCGGGACAGAAGGCCGATGTCCGAGTAGACACCTTTCCCGATAAAACCTTCACGGGAACGGTCGCCTTCATATCACCTGAGGGAGAGTTTACGCCCAAGATCATCCAGACCCGAAAGGAAAGGGTCAAGCTGGTCTATCTTGTCAAGGTGTCCATCCCCAATCCGGCGCTGGAGCTAAAATCAGGGATGCCTGCCGATGCCTGGTTACGATAAAACGCCTTCACCTGCCCCCCCTGACGGCGAAAGGGACGCGAGGCCGCCTGTCTCGGAGGAGGCTTTCCTCCATATCGATGGCGTTTCCTGCCGATTCGGCGCGACAGAGGCGGTCCGCGACGTCACTTTCTCAGTCGAGGCGGGGACGATCTTCGGCCTCGTCGGCTCCGACGGGGCCGGAAAGTCCACCCTGCTCCGGATGGCGGCAACGATGCTCAAACCCGCCTCAGGCCGGATCCGGATCGGCGGCAAGGATGTGGTGACCCAAAAGGCGGAAGCCAAGGCACTCATCGGCTACATGCCCCAGCGCTTCGGCCTCTATCAGGACCTGACGGTCGAGGAGAACATCGATTTTTTCATGAATATCTTCGGGATCAAAGGAACGGAAAGGAAGGCCCGGAAGGCCCTTTATCTAGGCTTTTCCAACCTGTTGCCGTTCACGGACAGACAGGCGGGGAACCTCTCCGGCGGGATGAAGCAGAAGCTCGGCCTCGCCTGCGTCCTCGTCCATGAACCGAAGCTCCTGATCCTGGATGAGCCGACAAACGGCGTCGATCCCGTTTCCCGTCAGGAGTTCTGGGAAATTCTGGAAAAAATGCGCGAGAAAGGGGTGACCATCCTCGTCTCCACCGCCTACCTCGATGAGGGCGAACGGTGCGACCGATTGGGATTGATGCACCGGGCGGCGCTTCTGGAAACTGCCACCCCGGCAGAGATCCGCTCCCGTTTCGAGAATCTGGAGGAGGCGATCATCCACCGCATGCAGGAGGCAGACGGGGAGCCGGCCCATGATACCTTTAAACTCTGATCGCCACACCGCCGAAGCCATCGAGGTTTGGGAGCTCGAAAAGCGCTTCGGGGCGTTTACGGCCGTCGATAAAATCTCCTTCACGGTCCATCCGGGAGAGATTTTCGGTTTTCTCGGCTCCAACGGCTCGGGGAAATCGACAACGATCCGGATGCTCTGCGGGATCCTCGCGCCGACCTCCGGCACGGGAAAAGTGGCCGGTTTCGACATCGTCGCGCAGGCCGAAGAGGTCAAACACGCGATCGGTTACATGTCCCAGAAATTCTCCCTCTATGAGGACCTTACTCCCCTGGAGAACCTCCGCTTCTATCTCGGCGTTTACAGTGTGCCGGAGGAGCAGTGGGCGGAGCGGCGCGACTGGGTCCTGGACGTCACCCGCCTTGCGGATGCCAAGAACCGAATGACCCGCGACCTCCCACCGGGATGGCGTCAGCGACTCGCTTTGGGTTGCGCCCTCCTCCACCGCCCCCGGATCCTCTTTCTCGACGAACCGACATCGGGCGTCGATCCGATCACCCGGCGCCACTTTTGGTCCTTCATCGGCCGAATCGCCGCCGAGGGGATCACCGTCTTCGTCACGACGCACTACATGGACGAGGCGCGTCACTGCGGGCGGATCGTGATGATCAACGAGGGGAGGATCGTCGCTTCGGGGAGCCCGGAAGAGATCGTCCGCGAGGCCTGCCCCGGACGATCCGACGCCGACCTGAACGACGCCTTCATCGCCCTGATGTCCGGGAAGAGCGCAAGGAGGTCTGCATGACTCTTCGGAATGTCAGGGCCATCGCCGGCAAGGAGATCTATCATCTGATTCGGGACTTCCGGAGCCTCTACCTCGCCTTTGCCGTCCCGCTGCTTCTCATCCTCCTGTTCGGCTATGCCCTCAGCCTCGATGTGGAGAATATCGAGACGGTCGTCGTGGACTACGAGCAGACGGACCTGAGCCGCGATTTCATTCGCCGCCTGGGCGCCTCTCCCTACTTCCGGATCGCCGCCCACCTTCCCGACACCGCCGCCGTCACGGAGGCGCTCGACCACGGCCGGGCGACGATGGCCATCATCATCCCCGCCGGCTGGACCGCCGACCTCAGGGCGGAGCGCGAAGCCGTCATTCAGATCCTCCTCGACGGGAGCGATCCGAACTTCGCCGGGATCGCCCGGGCGTATATCACCGGCTTTATTGAAAGCACCAACAGGAAACTCCTCGGCGAGTTCTTGAACCGTCAGGGGATGGAGAAGATCCGGCCCCCTGTGGAGGGGCGGATCCGGATCTGGTTCAACGAGGACCTGGAGAGCCGGAATTTCATTATTCCGGGAATCATCGCGATCATCATCATGATCGTTGGGGCGATGCTGACTTCGCTCGTCATCGCCCGGGAATATGAAAACGGGACGATGGAAACGATCCGGTCGCTCCCCATCAGCGCCGGGGAATTGCTCCTCGGAAAGGCGATCCCTTATTTTCTGATCGGACTGACCGACGTCCTGATCGCCGTCCTCATGGGGCAGGTGCTCTTCGGGATCGTCATGAAGGCAAATTTCTGGCTGATGATCCTTGCCTCGTCTCTCTACCTGATGGTCGCCCTGACGCTGGGCCTGCTCATCTCCTCGGTCACAAAATCACAGATGGTCGCAAACCAGACGGCCGTCCTGATCACCTATCTCCCGTCGCTGCTGCTTTCAAACTTCGTCTTTCCGGTCATCAACATGCCGAAGTTCCTCCAAGCCTTCTCCGCGATGATTCCGGCGACTTACTACATCAATATCCTCTCCGACATCTATCTCAGGAACCTTGGGCTCGCCTACCTCTGGCCGGATCTCGCGATCCTGGCGGTGATGTTTCTCATCCTCGCCGCCGCCAACTGCGTCGTTCTGAAGAGGGGGGGCTTCTAACGATGAGCTGGCTTCGCATCCGGGAAATGGTCCGCAAGGAATTCATCCAGCTCTTCCGAGACCGGAAGAATCGTCCCATCCTGATCATGGCGCCGCTCATCCAGCTCCTTGTCTTCGGTTACGTGGTCAACTACGACATCAAGGACATCCGCGTCGCCCTGATCGACCAATCCCTGACACGGGAGAGCAGGCTTTTGACCGACGCCTTCACCGCCGGCCGGATCTTCCGTATCACCCATCTGCCGGGGACCCACGGTGAACTGGAAGGTCTTCTCCTCGCGGCAAAGATCGATCTGGGGATCAAGATCCCCCCCGACTTCGGCAGCCGGATCCGCCGCGGAGACACAGCCGCGGTTCAGATTATCGCGGACGGCGGGATGAGCAACATGGCCTCGGTCAGGATCTCCTACACGACGATGGTCATCGACCGGTTCAACGTGGAACTGATCCATGAGCTCTACGGCCGCGAACTCAAATACGGAAAGATCGACGGCCGGATCCGGACCTGGTACAACCCCAACCTCGACAGCCAGAACTTCTTCGTCCCGGGAATCGTCGCCTTTGTCGTCATGCTGATCTCGCTGCTTTTGACTTCTATCGCCATCATCAAGGAACGGGAGAACGGGACGATGGAGCAACTCATCGTGACGCCGCTCAAACCGCTCGAACTGATCATCGGTAAGACCATACCCTACACGATCATTGCGATCGGCCAGATGGTCATGGTCACGCTGTTCGCCCTCTACTGGTTCGAGGTGCCGCTGGCAGGGAGCGTTTTAGCCCTCTTCCTGGCGACCTGTCTCTTCCTCCTGAGCACGCTCGGGATCGGACTTTTCATCTCGACGGTATCGAAGACCCAGCAGCAGGCGATGATGACGACCTTCTTCTTCATCCTCCCCTTCTTCATGCTTTCCGGCTTCGTCTTTCCCATCGCCAACATGCCCACCTTCGTCCAGTGGTTGACATACCTGAACCCTTTGCGCTATTTTCTCGTCATCATCCGCGGCATCTTTCTCAAAGGGGTGGGTCTGCAGATCCTCTGGCCCCAGTACGCCGCCCTGACCGTCCTGGGCATCGCGGTATTCACCGGCGCCGTAGGGCGTTTCCGGAAACGGTTGGATTAGGAAGAGGGAAACCATGCTGAAAGTCGTGGCAGACGAGTCGGCCATCAGGCGCTACCAGCGACAGTTCGTCAGGAGCCTTAAAACCGCGGCGACGGACACGATCCCCGTCAAGCTCGGCCATCCCGGGGCCAGCGAGAAGGCAAAGGTCGCCTGGTCGGAGAGGCTCGGAATCTGGTTTTTCTCCAGGAAGATCGCCGGAAGCCGCTACTGGAACGGGTTCGGAATCGGCCGGCCGGAAGGAGGCGGCAATGTCGCGATCACCTGTGAGATCAATTTCCCCCTCTGCGGCATCGACCGGCGGACCGGCGGCGTCTTTGTCCAGGACCGATCCGGCAGGATCTTTGTCGTTCACCGGGGAAAGCTCGGCGGCGGGAGAAAGGGGATCGGTAAATCCCTCTTCGAAAACCGCTACCGAGGGGTCTGGAAAACCATGGATGACGACGGTGAAGAAACGACGGTCGCCGTTATCGGCGTCCTCCAATCCCCGCGTTTTGCCAGACAGATCGCCCAGTTCGTCCGCAAGATCGCCCGGATCAAAGAAGCGGCCGCTGCCCCCTCACCCCAGGCCGAGCTGAGTTTTGAAGAGCGTTACGTGCGCGAAGACCTGATCGGCGAGAGGTATTGCGAACCGAAATCAGAGACGGGCGCCGAATGCGACCACGGACTGATCGTCCGGGATCTGGCCGACGTCATGAAAAAATGCGGCCTCCGGACCGTGAATGACGGCCATCGGGATTTACTGATCCTGGACCAGAAAGACCGGATCCGGGCTGTGTTCCAGATCCTGACGGAGACGACCCTCCCGGATCTTCACGCCGGTGCGACACAACTCCTCCTGAACGGCCTGAGTCTCCCTGAAAATCCTCTGCTCATCCTTTGCATTCCCAGGGCGCCGGAAAACGCCCTCCGGGAAAAGCTGAAGCGTCTGAACATCGACCTTCTCATCTACCAATGGGCGGAGGACAGGGCCGTTTTCCCCGATCTCGACGCCCTCATCCCCCGGCTCGTATCATGATTCGCGATCGGCTTTGAAACAGGCGACGCGGTAAAACAACGGAGACATACACGATGGATTCATTGGCCGACATTAAACACCTGATCCTCGACATGGACGGGGTGCTCTACCGGGGAAAGGAACCGATGCCCCGTCTGCAGGAGTTCTTTGCCTTCCTGCGCAAGCAGCACATCATATTTATGCTCATGACCAACAACGCAACCCGCACACCGCAGGAGCGCGCGGATCAATTAGCCGCTATGGGCGCCCAAGTCTCGCCCGCCGAGATCCTGGTCTCCGGCCAGGCGGCGGCCAGCTACCTGCGGCGTGACTACCCGGCGGGGACAAGGGTGCACGTCTTCGGAATGCCTGCCCTACGCCAGGCCCTGACTGAAGAGGGGTTCATCATCGCCGACGACGACGTGAAGGTGGTCGTCGCGAGCGTTGACCGCGATGTCAACTTCGAGAAGGTCAAGATCGCCTCCCGGCTCCTCCAGGGCGGGGCGCGCTTTCTGGCGACCAACCTCGACCCCAACATCCCCTCGGAGGATGGCTTCCTGCCGGGAAGCGGTGCGATGGTCGCAATGCTCGCGGCAGCCTCCGGAGTCGCCCCGGCCGGCGTCGGGAAGCCCGAGCCGATCATGTATGAGATCGCTATGGCCCAGATGGGCGCCCGGCCCGAAACGACCGCCGCCGTCGGCGACCGCGTGATGACCGATATCGTAGGCGGAAAGCGTGCAGGCCTCACCACGATCTGCGTCCTTTCAGGCGCATCCGACCGGGCCGAGGCCGAGGCCGCGGGAACCGACTTCATCTTCGACGATATCGGCCATCTCCTCGACGGCTGGCAAGCAGCGCTATTATCGCGGTAATCTGCCCTTCAGCCAGTTCTACAAACTGCAGGCAGAGTACTTAGGTATGCACCCAGTCCAAAAGAGATCGAGCGTCAAAAAAACAGAGAAACGGCGATTGTTCTCAATACGAACCATGCTGGACTCAGACTGCCCTTTCGTTGAAAGATAACAGACGTAAAGTCTTAACTGTTGCCGTCAGAGAGCGTGACGCGTCGCTTCTTCCTTTGCTTCAGCAGATATGCCAGAGCCCTGTACCCAAACAGTATAAACAAAACTACCACATAAGCGAGCGGCCGCCTTGTATCTTTCTTTACGAGCCAAAGGTAATGGACCGCACCCCCCACAGCGGCGGCATAGACTGTGCTTTGCAGGTTCTTCCATCTGTCGTATCCCAGCAGCCGCTTCATGCTGCTGGTCGATGTAACAGCGGGAGGGACAAGTAGAAGCAGGCTTCCGAAACCAACAGCGATGCGTTTGTGTTTTATCACATCATCGCTTATGGCCGACCAGGAAAGCCCTTGGTCGAGTACAACATAAGTAATGAAATGAAGGCCGGCGTAAAGAAAGCTGAAAATCCCCGATATTTTACGTAATTTGGCAGGCCATGACCATCCGGTAAGACTGCACAAAGGGGTAATCGTAAGTGTGAGCAACAGAAAATTGAGAGCCCAGTCGCCTGTCGTATGGATGACCTTTTCTATCGGGTTGGCTCCAAGCCCCAAAGTGAATGCGAGAAAGACCAGCCATGAAACCGGCATGAGACAAATTATGCAAAAGACAATTTTGAGGCGGTCAGCGAACCTCACATGCAGATTCCCATCAAAAGTACTTCCTGAGGTCCATGCCTTCGTACATGTGCGCAACCTGTTCGCCGTATCCGTTAAACATAAGGGTTTTTCGCTTCGCAATCTCACCAATCCGGCGCTCCCTTGCCTGGCTCCATCGGGGGTGGTCTACCTCGGGGTTCACGTTGGAGTAAAAGCCGTATTCTCCCGGGTTTGCCTTCATCCATGCGCTAATCGGCATCTGTTCAACAAAGCGAATACGGACAATAGATTTGATGTTCTTAAAACCGTACTTCCAGGGAACCACGAGTCTCAGAGGGGCGCCATTCTGGTTAGGCAACACCTTCCCATACATCCCTACGGTCAACATGGCCAAGGGGTTCAATGCCTCATCAAGCCTTAGACCCTCGACATAAGGCCAGTCAAGTACATTGCGGGTCTGTCCCGGCATCTGCTTCTGGTCCTTCAGTGTCATGAATTCTACAAATTTCGCGTTAGAGGTTGGCTCACACCTTTTCATGAAATCGCCGAGGGGAAAGCCGACCCAGGGGATGACCATTGACCACCCCTCCACGCAACGGAACCGGTAGATGCGCTCTTCCAAGGGAAACATCTTCATGATCTCATCAATATCGTAAACCTTGGGCTTGTTAACGTGTCCTTCCACTGAAACGGTCCACGGACGTGTGCGGAAGTTTTTGCTGCGTTCGGCTACGTCCTCTTTTTCTGTAGAGAACTCATAAAAGTTGTTGTAATGAGTGGCGTCCAAAATGGGGGTGGTCTTCTCGCCCCCGGCATATGCCCCGCGTTTGCCCACCTTAAACTTCGGGTCAGCATCACCCTCCCGGGCAAATAAATCAGGGGCAGCGCCTGTTACAACAAGAGCGGCTGCCGCGGCTATAAATTCGCGACGGTTAAGGTAGAGGCCCTCGTCGGTGATCTCTGAAGGAGGTATATCCGTTTCTTTTTTGGTTATCATAGGCGTTCTCCCAATCAAGCGCATCTGCGTGTCTTGCGCTTTAAAGGAATCATTAAGATGCGTCTATAGTGTCTTATTATCTATCACTTTTTCTTGATGTGTCAAGGGAATGTGCCTTTTGTTACAAAACTCCTTGACATACAGGATGGCTTTTTTTATCCTCGCCTCACGTAAACCTTGGATTTCCCATAGAGGTGACCACCCCCGTGTATAAAATTCTCATCCTTTTCGCCCATCCGCGTTTTGAAAAATCAAGGGTAAACCGCGCACTGCTCAATGGCATTGACCAGATACCGCAGGTGACGCTCCACGATCTATACGAACGATATCCCGATTTCAATGTCGATATCGAGCAGGAACAAGAATTGATGACCGAGCATCAGATCATCATCTGGCAGCATCCGTTCTATATGTACGGCGCCCCGGCCTTGCTCAAACAGTGGATCGATCTGGTCCTCGAATACGGATGGGCCCACGGCAGGGGAGGGGATTCCTTAAAAGGCAGAATCATCTTCAACGCCCTGACAACGGGCGGCTCCCGGGAAGTGTACGCGGCCGACGGATACAACCGTTTCACCCTCCGGGAATTTCTCACCCCCTTCGACCAGACCGCCACCTTCTGTAAGATGCTTTATCTGCCGCCGTTTGCCGTACAGGGGACCCACCTCTTAACGGAGGCTCAGCTGCTGCATTACGCCGCCCGTTATCGCACCCTCCTGGAGCGGTTGTCACAGGGAGACTTCAGCCTCGAATCGATGCGGCGATTCCCTTTTCTCAACGATTGGCTTGATCACGGATCGGGGGCGCCGGAATCATGAACCATACCTTTCTGCAGGACGCCCTTGTCTATCTGGGGGCGGCGATCCTCTTCGTTCCCATCGCCAAGCGGCTCGGCATGGGATCGGTCCTGGGATACCTCCTGGCCGGCATCACGATCGGTCCCTTTTTCCTCGGCTTTATCGGCGGTCCAGGAAAGGACATCATGCATTTCGCCGAATTCGGCGTGGTGATGATGCTCTTTCTCATCGGGCTGGAACTGGAACCCGCCCATTTCTGGCGAATGCGCCATCTCATCCTGGGGTCCGGCGCGGCGCAGGTGGGGGGCACCGCCCTGCTTTTCCTCGTCCTGTTCATTCTGGTCGGATTCAACTGGCAGGCGGCCCTGGCCATCGCTCTGGCCCTGGCCATGTCGTCGACGGCGATCGTCCTGCAGACCCTCAGAGAAAAAGGTCTAAACCGGACGGAGTCGGGAAAAATCTCTTTCGCCATTCTGCTGTTTCAGGACATATCGGTCATTCCCATTCTGGCGGCGCTGCCCCTTTTGGCCATCACCTCGGTGAAGGCCGCGACCAGCGAACAGACGACCTTCTTTGGGGGATTGCCCGGATGGGCGCAGACGATCGCCCTTCTTTGCGCCGTCGGGTTGGTAATCCTCAGCGGGCGCTTTGTGATTGTCCCCTTTCTTCGTTTTATCGCCCGTATTCATCTGAGAGAACTCTTTACGGCCTCCGCCCTGTTCATTGTGATGGTCGCGGCTTACCTCATGGAGCTGGTGGGGCTGAGCCCCGCCCTCGGGACATTCCTGGCCGGCGTCGTCCTGGCGAACAGCGAGTACCGTCACGAACTGGAAAGCGATATCGAACCCTTCAAGGGGATCCTGCTCGGTCTGTTTTTCATCTCCGTCGGGGCCTCCATCAACTTCGGCCTGATCCTGAACCGGCCCTTGACGATCATCACCCTCGTCTGCGGCATCATTGCCGTCAAGTCCGTTGTCCTGTTCCTGACGGGAAAACTGAACCGCCTCACCTTTGATCAAAACCTTTTATTTACCTTCGGTCTGGCTCAGGTCGGGGAGTTTGCCTTTGTCCTGTTTTCCTTCATGCATCAGCTTCATCTAATATCCGGGGAATGGACGGATACGCTGATGGGGGTGACCGCCATCAGCATGACTGCAACCCCTTTCTTGTTGCTGATCAATGAACGGTTCATTCTTCCCCGTTTCGGCACCCCGGAAACAACGAGGAAAGAGGCAGACGCGATCGATCTGCATCATTCGGTGATCCTCGCCGGTTTCGGTCCCTTCGGCAGCACCGTCGGCCGTTTTCTGAGGGCAAACGGCGTCGAGGCGACCATCCTCGATAACGATTCCGACCGCGTCGATCTCTTGAGAAAAATGGGATTCAAGGTATTTTACGGCGATGCCACACGCGTCGATATCCTCAAGGCCGCCGGGGCCGAACAGGCCAAAATCCTGATCGCCGCCGTCGGTTCTCCGGAGATCAATCACGAGCTTGTCGATAAAGCGCGGCAGCTCTTTCCCCATCTCGAGATCATGGTCCGCGCCGAAAACCGTTTCGACGCCTACGAATTCATGGATATAGGAATCAGGGACATTTATCGCGAAACCCTCGATACCTCCGTGCGCATGGGGATTGATGTTCTGATCAAACTGGGCTACCGCCGGTACAGCGCCGCGCGGGCGGGACAGAAATTCCTGAAATATGATGAGGCGGCCATGCGCCAACTGGCGGCGCATCGTCATGACCAGAGCGCCTATATCTTCACCGCCAGAGAACAGATCCAGATCCAGGAGCGATTGCTGACCAACGACCGTGAAGCGAATCCTTCGCTCAACGATCATGCCTGGGACAGTGATCTGTTCATCAAGCCGTACGCCGATGATCGTTCCGAGCGATAAACCAAGAAAGAACATCGCTAAGAAATTGCCGGTTCTCCAAAAGCAACAGCCACGGGTATGGTCTTAAATATTGACGTGTGAAGGGAGAAAAAATCTGGTATATTGTAATCAATTCGGTGGTCTCGCCGGGCATCGATGCGGTCACCGGAGGAAACGGACATCAACCGGTCGTCTCTGAAGAAACCGGTCCGATCGACGGAGATGACCGGTAAGATGATTCATCTCACTATGAATACCCGGAGGAGAAACATGGACGAAAAGCCTCTGCGCGTATTGATTGTCGAAGGTTCCAAGAAAGACGCCTCGCTGTTGGTCGACAAACTCAAGCAGGCCGGCTACACCCCCCAGCACGACCGGGTGGAAACCGCCTCGGCCATGCACTCCGCCCTTCAACAACATCCATGGGACCTGATCCTGAGCGGTTGCACGTTTCACGACTTCAATTGTCTTGAAGCCCTCGAATTATTGAAAGAAAAGGGAATCGACACCCCTTTCATCATCGTTTCCCCTGCTATCAGCGAGGAGATGGCCATAGAGGCCCTGAAGGCAGGCGCCCATGACTGTGTCAAGAATCGACGGCGACGACTGATCCCCACGATCGAACGAGAGCTGCGGGCCGCAGCCATGAAGCGGGAGCACGAACAGACGGTAAAAGAGCTCCGCTGGAACCAGCAGACTGTCCAGCAGCTGGCCACGGAAATGGCAATCATCGCGGAAATAGGGAGGCTGATCGGCTCCACCCTGGATATCGAAGAGGTCTATGAACGGTTCGCCGCCGAGGCCCGGAAACTGATCCCCTTTGACCGGCTGGTTGTGAATCTCAATAAACCGCAGGAGGGCGCGCATTACTGCGCTTATGTTTCCGGGATGGCTGTCCCCGGGCGGAAACCGGGCGATTCTTTTCCTTTGGCACGGTCGGTAAATGAGGTGCTTTTGCGCACCCGGAAGGGCCTGATTATCCATCCGGCGTCCATCGAAGAGATTGCCGAGAGCTACCCCAGCCTCGTCTCCACGTTCGAGGCGGGGGTGCGCTCGATGATAAGCGTCCCCTTGATCTCCCGCGACGAGGTGATCGGCGGCCTGCATTTCCGGTCGAAAAAACCGAACCGTTACACCGCAGAGTCGCTCCACCTGGCGGAGAGGATCGGAGACCAGATCGCCGGGGCGATCGCCAACGCGCAGCTTTTTTCCGATCTTAAAAAGGCCGAAAAGGAGCAGCGGAGCAATCGGAAGAAAGCCGAGCGTCTGGCCGATGAAAGGGCCGTCATCGCTGAAATCGGGCGGTTGATCAGCTCCACGCTGGACATTGGCGAGGTGTACGAACGCTTCGCCGTCGAGACCCGAAAACTCATTCCCTTTGACAGACTTGCCATCAACCTGTGCGATCTTCAAGAGAACATCATCCGCGTTGCTTACGTTTCCGGATTGAGTATTGGCGATCGGAAACCGGGGGATTCCCCCTCTTTAGCGGGAACGTTCAGCGAGGAGATCCTACGCACGCAAACCAGCCTGCTCTTCCAACCTGCGAACAGTGAAGAGATTGACGAGATCGTCGCCCGCTTCCCCCCTCTCTTCGCTACATTTCAGGCGGGGATGCTCTCCCTGATGGGAATCCCCTTGGTCTATCGGAACGAGGCGATCGGCACCCTGCACTTCCGGTCGAAAAAACCGAACCAATACACGACGGAGACGCTCCGCATGGCGGAGAGGATTGGGGCGCAGATTGCCGGGGCCATCGCCAACGCCCAGCTTTTTACCAACCTCAAAGAGACGGAGAAGTCGCTGCGCGAGAGCGAGGGGTTGTTCCGCGCCCTGTTCGAACAGGCGGCGGTGGGCGTGGCCGAGATCGATATGGCCACGGGCCGTTTCCTCACGGTGAACCGTCGCTTTTGCGAGATGGTCGGCCGGACGGAGAAGGAGATGCTGGCTGTCACCTTCCAGGCGATTACGCATCCGGAGGACCTCCACCTGCATGAGAAGAATTCGGCGCTGCTGCAAGCCGGGAAGATCAGGCACTACAGCCTGGAGAAGCGCTACCTCCAAAAAGACGGGACTATCCTCTGGGTGAATATCACGGTATCGCCGCTCTGGAAGCCGGGGGAAAAACCCGGGCGCAATATGATTGTGGTTGAGGACATCACCGAACGCAAACGACTGGAAGAAGAGCGTCTGAAACTGGAGGAACGCCTCCGGCGGGCGGAGAAGATGGAAGCTCTTGGACAATTGGCAGGCGGCGTGGCCCATGATATGAACAATGTTCTCGGGGTTCTCGTCGGCTATTCGGAACTCCTTCTGGAGAAGATCCCTACAGGGAGTCCGCTGAGGAGATATGTATCCAATATTCAGCAATCGGGCGAAAGGGGAGCCGCGATCATCCAAGATCTCCTGACCCTGGCCCGAAGAGGCGTGGACGTCTTCGAAATCATCGATCTAAACAAGGTCGTCTGCGATTATATTGAAACGCCGGAGTTTGAAAATTTGAAAGCCTATCATCCGCTTGTGGTCTTCAAGACCACTCTTGAAAAAGATCTGTTGAACATCCGAGGATCTCCGGTCCATCTGAACAAAACCCTCATGAATCTGGTTTCCAACGCGGCGGAGGCGATCCCCGGCAGGGGCGAGGTGGTCATACGAACCGAGAACTGTTATCTGGACCAACCGATCCTCGGTTATGACAATATGCAGGATGGAGACTATGTGATCCTGACGGTCTCCGATACGGGAAGCGGAATTTCCCCCACAGACCTTGGAAAGATCTTCGAGCCCTTCTATACGAAAAAGGTGATGGGCAGGAGCGGTACGGGACTTGGATTGGCGGTTGTCTGGGGAACGGTGAAGGATCATCGCGGATATATTGATGTCCGGAGCGAAGAGGGAAAGGGGAGCGCCTTTACCCTCTATTTTCCCGTGACCCGGGAGGCGCTTACGAGAACCCAGGAAGCCATATCGCCTGAGATCTACCACGGGAAAGAGGAATCCATCCTCGTGGTGGATGACGTGATGGAGCAGCGGGAGCTTGCAATGAGCATGTTGACAGGGCTCGGCTATCAGGTCAATTTAGTCTCCAGTGAGGAGGCAGTGGATTACCTCAGGACGAACAGAGCCGATCTGATTGTCCTGGACATGATCATGGACCCGGGTATCGACGGCCTGGAGACTTACCGAAGGATTCTGGAGATCCATCCCCAACAGAAGGCCGTCATCGTCAGCGGATTTTCCGAAACGGACCGGGTTCGCAAGGCCCAGGCCCTCGGCGCCGGTACGTATGTCCGGAAACCCTATGTGAAGGAAAAGATCGGCCTTGCCATTCGACAGGAGTTGGACAAGTAAATGTTCGAAGGTCGCGGCCCTGCCCTTATGAGGGGGAGTGTCATAATCTCACTGCAATTTTGGGGTGACATAATCATATTGCATTCACAGTGAGAAATTTTCCTTGACAAACGATTGTCGACAATCTACCATCCCTGTCACAGCCGGTTTTGAGGGGGGATTTCACTCCCATCCCCCCATATCGGGGAAATTTCATCACTTCCGAATGGAGGATCATCCTTATGCCAGATTTTGCCCAATATCCCGTCGTAGACAACCATTGCCACGTCCTCGAACCCGAAAAGAAAACCATTGAACCGATATGGCTCGCCCGGGAGTTCTTTCACGGCATCGCCGACACCCCCATCGCCGGCGTCGCCAAGTCCAAGCTCTGGGGGGCGACCGATGACCTCCTGTTCCATTTTCCTCACATGGGCGCCGTCCTGACGATGATCTGTCAGCTCGCCAAACTCTTCGGCTGCGAGCCTGAGCTTTCGGCAGTCACAGCCGAGAGGAATCGCCGGACGGCCAAGGAAGGCCTGGCCGGTTACGCAAAAATGCTCTATACGGACGCAGGGATCATCTGCTCCGTCATGGACTCCAATCTTCCGATCAACGATCCGATCCTCGATCTGACTCCCGGCCCCAAAATCCGGCTCCTCCAGATGGACCCGCTCCTCAAGAACCTTATGAAATCGTGCGGCGCCTATCCGGAACTCCTCCGCACTTTTCAGGATGCCGTCGAGAAGTCGATCCGTCGGGACGGTTTTGTAGGAATCAAGTCCCATCTGGGTGAATTGGTCGGTTTCGGCGCCCCGCAGGTGGAGGCCGATGAGGCCGCACGGATCTACCCCGCCGCTGCTGCAGGAGACGGCGAGGCCTTCAAGAAACTTTACATGGCCGTCTGGCTGGCAACAATGCTCCAGGCCCAGGAGTTGAAGTTCCCCATCCACATCCACACCGGCATCACCGGCGGCCTCTGGAACGGCCCTGTGGCAAACACCGATCCCTTTCTCCTCGTTCCGATCCTACGTCAGCCTCGTTTCCTCCAGACGCGTCTCATCCTCCTCCACGCCGGCCACCCCTGGATACAACATGCCGGTATGATGGCCCATACCTTCCCCCACGTCTGGGTCGACATGGGTTGGACGACTCCCTGGACCTCCCAGCGGATTGTCGAGTCTTACCGCGATGTGATCTCGCTGGCCCCCCTCTCCAAGCTGATGATCGGCAGCGGGGGCCACGGTTCGCCGGAAGTCTCATGGCTGGCCGCGAAAACCGCGAAGATCGCCCTGGGCGAAGTGCTGACGGATTCCGTCCGTCTGGGCCTCATGGCCGAAAGGGATGCGGAAAAGACAGGGCGGATGATCCTCCACGACAACGCCGCCCGGATATATGGCCTCAAATCGTGAGCAACGAAGCGGCGCTTCCACCGTTTCTCACATGACGGGTAAAGGAGATCCGAAAGTCACATGGACGAATTGATCAGACAGAGGAGCCTTGCGGAGCATATCGTCGATGATCTGGAGCGGAGGATCATCGCCCGGACATTGAAACCGGGGCAGAGGATCATCGAAGAGTCTCTCTGCAAGACCTTCGGAGTCAGCCGTTCTCCGGTACGGGAGGCCTTCCAGATCCTGGAGAGCCGTGGATTTGTCGTCCGCGAACCGCGGAAGGGAATCTCGGTCGCTAAAATCACACCGCAGGAAGCGAAAGACATCTACCTGATCCGCGCCGGCCTCGAAGGCCTCGCCCTGTCGCTCGCCGTCCGGAAGAAGACGCCTGCGCTCCTTAAAAAACTCGAAAACCTTCATGCACAGATGATTCAGGCGTCGGTAAAGGAGAACGGCAAGACCTACAACAATCTGAACCAGAAATTCCACGAACTCATCATCATCGCCTGCGGCAACCAGCGTCTGATCCAACTGATCCGGAATTTTGACAAGCAGACGATGCTCTACCGACTGGCTATAGTGAACAGCCCGGGCTGGATGATGAACTCCACCAAGATCCATGCAGCGCTTATCGCCGCCATCAAGGCTGGCGACGCCGATGCGGCCGAGCGGATCCGGAAAAATTCCATCCTTGGCCAGATCCAACAGTTCCCGCAAATTTTCAGCAACGAGGAGGGGAAGGATGAAGATAGATTCTGAAAAATGCATTGCCTGTCTGGAGTGCATCGATTTTTGTCCGATGAACTGCATGACGGAGAAGGACGAGTGCGTTACGATCGATCAGGACGAGTGCGTCGAGTGCGGGGTATGCCTGCGGGCCGGCGTCTGCCCGACGGACGCCATATACATGCCGGAGGAATCCACA
>PNOO01000012.1 GCA_013824905.1 Syntrophus sp. (in: bacteria)
CCGGGTGGTGGCGGATACCCCGGTATGGGGATGTAAGCGGTTGGAACCGTGTCCATTTAATGAGTAAAGAGGCCCCCGCCACTGATTTTACAGTAGCGGGGGCCTTTTCTTTGCTGCAGACCGTGGAGTGACCCGTTACTTCTTATCGTCATTATAATGACTTAGGAGGATGAAGAAGATGACCATCAACGACGGCACCGACCATGTCCGTATCACTCACCGTGAAGAGATTCTGCATATTCAGATGAACCGTCCCGAAAAGAAAAATGCCCTTACCCGTGCGATGTATCAAACGATGGCCGATGCGATCCTCGGGGCGGACAAGGAGGATGCGATCCGCCTTGTCCTGCTGACGGGAACCGCCGATTGCTTTACCAGCGGCAATGATCTGGCGGATTTCATGAGTGCTGGAAATGATAAGGGTGGTCAGTTTCATAATCCTTTTCTTCCTGTGATCAGCCGGGCTGAAAAACCTATTGTAGCAATTGTTAGCGGCTTTGCCATAGGTATCGGCACCACGATGCTGCTGCACTGCGATCTGGTGTATGCCGGTGCGAAGGCACGATTTCAGCTTCCTTTTGTCAATCTCGGATTGTGCCCCGAATTGGCCTCCACTCTTTTGCTGCCGCGGCTGATCGGACACCAGAAGGCTGCCGAGTTACTCCTGTTAGGGGAGGCTTTCGATGCGCAAACCGCGCGGGAGTTCGGACTCGTAAACGCTGTGTTCCCCGAAGAAGAATTATTTGATGCGGCTCTCCGGAAGGCTCGGCAGTTGGCGGCCCAGCCCCCCGCCTCGGTGCGCCTGACGAAGACGCTGATGAAGCGTCCAATAGAGGCTGCAGTATCAAAGGCCATCGATGAAGAACGGGCGTATTTCACCGAACTGTTGAAATCACCTGCGGCGGCAGAAGCGTTTCAGGCCTTTGTTGAACGGAGAAAACCGGATTTTTCCCACTTCTGATGATTCGCAGATGACAGGAGCGAGTGAAAAGCCCTCGGGCCTTGTGACGAGGGCTTTTGCATTTGGAGCAACAAGCGTTGTAATTTCATACAACGGGGTGATTGAAGGAGGTGTGTGGTGCTCAGCGACAATCTTGTTGACATTCCAAGAGAACTTGTTTAAACTTACAGTATATTTTTAACATGTTATGCAGCTTTACTGAAGTGATGGCGAATGGTTGTTCCTGCTTGAATCGGTGATTTCGACCCAGGGAAAGGTGAAGATGAAAAAAAACAGGTTGCTTCTTTTGCTCGTTATTCTGATGGTTTTATGCGCCTTTCTTTTTATATCTCTTTATCAGGAGGTGAAGCGGGAGGCGATTCATCACCTCAATGTCCAGCAGTCGCTCCATGCCAAGCAGGCCGCTCGTGGAATCCAAAATTTTTTCGCACACTGGACGGGTATTTTGACCGTCCTTTCGCAAATGAGCCATATCGTCAACCTGGATCAAACAGGCAGGGAAACCATCACCGGTTATTATAATGCAAATCGAAATCAGATCAAAGGGATAACGCGTGTCGACGCCAAAGGGAGGATTGTCTACACGGTCCCCTATGACAAAAAAGTGATTGGACGGGATATCTCTTCCCAGAAACATGTCCAGGAGGTGATGAGCACGCTCAAACCCGTCATCAGTGATGTATTCACTGCCGTTCAGGGGTATGCCACGGTTGCTCTCCATGTCCCCATTTTCAAGGAGAAGGTCTTCCAGGGGACAATCGCCATCGTGATCGATTTTCAATCCCTGGCCAAGCGGTACCTCGAAGTCATCAAGATCGGAAAGACGGGTGATGCCTGGCTGGTCAGCCGCGACGGAACGGAACTCTACTGCCCCGTCCCGGGACATACAGGGAAATCGGTCTTTGAAACTTGCAAAGACTTCCCTTCCCTGCTTGCCATGGTCAAGGAGATGGTCAAGGGGCAACAGGGGGTTACCACATACTCCTTCGATCAAATCGGCGATCGGGGGGGGCAATCCGTCGTAAAGCATGCCGTCTTCATGCCGATCACCGTTGAGAACACCTTTTGGGCCATTGCCGTCGCCTCATCTGAAGACGAAGTCCTGGCCTACCTGACGGATTTTCGGAATCGACTTATTCTGATTGTCGGTTTTTTCCTGCTGGGGGCAGGTCTGTTTTTTTACTATGGATTGAAAGCCTGGTTCATCATCCGTGAGGACGAGAAGCGCAGGGAGGCCGAGACGGCATTGAAGGAGAGTGAGGAAAAATTCCGTAAGGCGTTTTATACGAGCCCGGATTCCATTAACATCAACCGTTTGTCAGACGGGAGATTCGTTTCGATGAATGAAGGATTCAGCCGGATCACAGGTTATGCGGAAAAAGAGATCATCGGCAGGACGCCGGCCGAATTGAATATCTGGGCAAATCCGGAGGACAGGCGAAAGCTGGTGGCAGGTTTGAAAGAACAGGGAGAAGTGAGAAATCTCGATGCCGCTTACCGTATAAAGAACGGCGATATCCGATACGGATTAATGTCTGCCGCCATCATTCAACTCCAGGGGGAGCCCCATATTCTCAGCATCACGCGGGACATCACCGACCGCAGGCAGGAAGAGCAGAAGCTCAGAGTGAGCCAAGAGCTTTTATCCGCCATCTTCGACCATGTTCAGGCCGGGATCGTCCTCGTCGATTCGACCACTCATACCATTGTCAGTGCCAACAGGATGGCAGCGGATATGTGCGGCGTCACAAGAGAGGAAATGGCCGGTGAAATTTGCCATCGATATCTCTGTCCTGATGCCGTGGGTCGTTGTCCGATCACCGAAGGCCGTCGGAGGGTTGACAGGGCCGAGAGGATTCTGATTAATGCGGAGGGAAGAGAAGTTCCGGTGCTCAAGACGGTGGTTTCGGTAAGGATAGCGGAGCGGGATTATCTGCTGGAGAGCTTCGTCGATATGACGGAACGTAAGCGTCTTGAGTCTCAACTGCACCAGGCTCAGAAGATGGAAGCCATTGGTACGTTGGCGGGAGGAATTGCCCATGATTTCAACAATCTTCTCATGGGTATCCAGGGTGTCGCTTCCCTGATGATGTTGGAATTCGACCCTTCCCACCCCAATTACGAGCGTTTGAAGCTGATCGAAGATCAGGTAAAGAGCGGGGCGGATTTAACAAGACAACTGCTTGGGTTTGCACGGGGCGGCCGATACGAGGTGAAGCCGACGAATATTAATGAGATTATCGAAAAGACCTCCACCCTATTTGGCCGTACCAGAAAAGAGATCGCCATCCATCGGAAATATGAAAAGGAGGTCTGGACACTGGAGGTGGATCATGGCCAGATGGAGCAGGTGTTCCTCAATCTTTACCTGAATGCCTGGCAGGCGATGCCGGGCGGCGGATCCATCTCCGTGGAAACGCAAAACGTCGTTCTCGGACAGCATGATCTCCTTCCTGAAACGGTCAAACCGGGAAGGTATGTGAAGATCTCGGTCGTCGATACCGGGATGGGGATGGACGATAAGACGAGAGAGAGGATTTTCGATCCCTTTTTCACGACAAAGGCCATCGGAAGGGGCACCGGTCTGGGACTGGCGATGGTCTATGGGATCGTTCGGGGTCACGACGGAATCATTACAGTCGAAAGCGATCCCGGTCATGGGACGACCTTCAACATCTGTCTCCCGGCTTCGGAGAAGTCAATAGTCCAGGAAAGGCCGGTTTTCGATGAAATCCTGAAAGGGACGGAAACGGTCCTTCTGGTGGATGACGAGGCGATGGTTCTGGCAGTGAGCAGAGATATGCTGGAATCCCTGGGTTATAGAGTCTATGCGGCCGGCAGCGGTCAGGAGGCGATCGCCGTTTATGAGGAGAAAAAAGACCGGATTGATCTGGTCATCCTGGACATGATCATGACGGGTCTATCGGGGGGAGAGACCTTCGACCGCCTTCAGGAGATCAACCCCAACATCAGGGTCCTTCTGTCCAGCGGCTATAGCGTCAGGGGCCAGGCCCAGGAGATCCTGGATCGGGGTTGCCTGGGTTTTCTCCAGAAGCCGTTCACCCTGGAAGCCCTTTCAGGAAAAATACGCGAAACCTTGAGTACCTGAGGCCCACAGCGCAAAGAGTCCAAAGATCGTGAATCACAATCCTGAATAACCGGCGCACTCCATTTCTCGCCGGTGAACTCACCCTATCCAAACCTTCCCGATGTTCACCATCCGTTTCCGCACTTGCCTTTACAGATGTATCCGTTCGAGCAGCCCAAGATACACGGTAAGGATGGGCGGATACGACGGCTGGAATGGGAAAAACAAAGAGAGGCTTGAAAGTCAATGGATTCTGTGATAGTTTCCGCTGCGATTTGAAAAGAAATTCCCTCTTGAGGAGCGTTTAATGGATTACAAGGAGAGTTTGAATCTTCCGAAAACGGATTTTCCCATGAAGGCCAACTTGTCCCAGCGGGAGCCGGAGATGCTGGCCCGCTGGGACGATATGCATATTTATCACCTTATCCGAGAGGCCTCCCGGGGTCGGAAGCCCTACATCCTCCATGACGGTCCCCCCTACGCCAACGGGAGCATCCATTTGGGCACCGCGCTCAACAAGATCATCAAGGACATCCTTATCAAGGCGAAGAACATGTCCGGCCATGACAGCGTCTATGTCCCCGGCTGGGACTGTCACGGGCTGCCCATCGAACATCAGGTGGACAAGGAGCTGGGTGAAAAAAAGGCTGTGATGTCCCAGGCCGACAAACGGCGGTTCTGCCGGGTGTATGCCGATAAATATGTGGGTATTCAGCGCGAGCAGTTCAAACGTCTCGGCGTCTTCGGCGAATGGGAAAATCCCTATCTCACCATGACCTACGACTATGAGGCGACGACCGTCGCTGAGTTCGGCAAGCTCTACCTGGGCGGGAGCGTCTACAAGGGCAAGAAGCCCGTCTACTGGTGCGCCTCCTGCAAAACGGCCCTCGCCGAGGCCGAGGTGGAGTATCAGGACCACACGACGCCCTCAATCTATGTGAAATTTGCCCTCATTTCCGATATCGCCTCCCGCCTGCCGAAACTCGCCGGGGAGAAGGTCTTTGTCGTCATCTGGACGACGACACCCTGGACGATACCGGCGAACCTGGCTATTGCCTTCCACGCGGAGTTTCTCTATGTGGCCGTGAAGATCAAAGGCGAGGTCCTGATCCTCGCGAAGGACCTCCTCGATTACTGTCTGGACGCCTTCGGCTTACGTCATGAACCGTATGAGATCCTCGACGAGTTTCCCGGTGCGGTCATGGAGGGTCTCAAATGCCGCCATCCCCTGATTGACCGTGAGACGCTCCTCATCCTCGCCCCCTTCGTCACCCTCGACGCCGGGACCGGCTGCGTCCACATCGCCCCGGGACACGGTCAAGAGGACTACGAGATCGGGATGAAATACGGTTTGGACAATTACGCCCCTGTGGACGACGACGGGAACTTTACTCGTGAAGTAAAGGACTTCGCAGGCCGTTTCGTCTTTGACGCCAACGGCGCGATCAACAAGAAACTGGGAGAGGAGGGCGCCCTCCTCGGACAGATGGACATCCAGCACACCTATCCCCACTGCTGGCGGTGCAAGCAGCCCATCATCTTCCGCTCGACGGAGCAGTGGTTCATCTCCATGGAGAAAAATGACCTCCGGAAGAAGGCGCTGACCTCTATCGACAGCGTCACCTGGATCCCCGCCTGGGGGCGCGACCGGATCTACGGGATGGTCGAGAACCGTCCCGACTGGTGCATCTCCCGCCAGCGGCTCTGGGGCGTTCCGATCACGATGTTCTACTGCAAGGAATGCGACAGCGAGCTCATGACGCAGGAGATCCTGGACCACGTCGTCGGGCTCGTCCGGGAGCACGGCGCCGATATCTGGTTCGAGCGGGAGGCCGGCGACCTGATGCCTGCGGGGACCCGCTGCCTCAAATGCGGAGGGGGCAGTTTCAAGAAAGAGACGAACATCCTCGATGTCTGGTTCGATTCCGGCGTCAGCCACGCTGCCGTCCTGGAACACCGGCCGAATCTGTCCTCTCCGGCAGACATGTATCTCGAGGGGAACGACCAGCACCGGGGCTGGTTCCACTCCTCGCTCCTCGAATCCGTGGGGACGCGGGGAAGGGCGCCCTATTTGAATGTCCTGACCCATGGTTTTGTCGTGGACGGCGAAGGGAAGAAGATGTCCAAATCGGTGGGAAACGTCATCGACTCCCAGACGATCATCGACGAGTACGGCGCCGAGATCCTCAGACTCTGGGTGGCCGCCGAGGATTACACCGAGGACATCCGGATCTCCTCGGAGATCCTCAAGCGTCTGGTTGAGGCCTACAGGCGGATCAGGAATACCAGCCGCTTCATCCTGGGTAATCTCTACGACTTCCAACCCGACACGGATAAGACACCGTATGATGAGATGGCGGAGATGGACCGGTGGATCCTCCACCGCCTTCAGGAGGTCGTCCGACGGGTGCGCGAGGCCTACGACCAGTACCAGTTCCATGTCGTCTATTACACCCTCTACAATTTCTGCACGGTCGACCTCTCCTCGCTTTATCTCGACGTCCTGAAGGACCGTCTCTATACATCAAAAGCCTCCTCCATCGCCCGCCGGTCGGCCCAGACAGCCATGACGGCGATCCTGGAGACGATGGTCCAGCTCATCGCCCCCATTCTTACCTTTACAGCGGAGGAGGTCTGGAAGGCGCTGCCCGCCTATCCGGGTAAGGCCGAGAGCGTCCACCTCACCTGCTTTCCGGAGGTGAACGATGCATTTCTCCGGGCGGAGCTGGCGGAGACATGGAAGGCGCTCATCGCCGTCAAGGGAGAAGTGGCCAAAGCCATCGAGACGACACGGCAGAACAAGATCCTGGGCCACTCACTCGACGCGGCTGTCGTCATCAGCGCGCCGGAGAAGCTCCGAGCTATTTTGGAGACACATCACGAGGACCTTCGCGCCCTGCTTATCGTCTCCGACGTTCGGATCGTCGCCGAGCAGTCGGGCGACCAGGTCTTCAAGAGTGTCGAGATTGCGGGCCTCTCGGTCAGTGTGATGCGTGCGCCGGGAGAGAAGTGCCACCGCTGCTGGGTCTACAGCGAGACGATAGGCTCAAGCGCTGAGCATCCGACGCTATGTAAGAGATGCCAGGACAATCTCTAACCGGTCATGGCGAAGACACGGCAATAAGCGGTGTGTAACGAGCTGGAGGTGCGGGGTTTGGAGAAGAAAAATATCCTCTTTCTGGCGATTGCGGGTATCGTGATCCTCCTGGATCAGCTGACGAAAGGCTGGGTCATCGCAACGATGCGCCTCCATGACGCCTATCCCGTTATCGACGGATTCTTCAATGTCGTCTACGTACGGAACCCCGGTGCCGCCTTTGGCTTTCTGGCCGGGGCATCACCGGTGTTCCGGTCTGTTTTTTTCCTTGCCGTGACGCTGGTAGCGATCCTCCTCATCCTCCACTACCTCCGGCAGACGAGGATCGAAGAGCACTCCCTGCTGCTGTCTCTGGCCCTGATCCTTGCCGGGGCGGTGGGAAACCTGATCGATCGCATCCGTTTCGGTGAAGTGGTCGATTTTCTCGACGTCTATGTCGGCGCCTATCACTGGCCCGCCTTCAATGTCGCCGATGCGGCCATCACGATCGGGGCCTCTCTCCTGGTGATACTTCTTCTCGGGAAGAGGGAGGAAAAGACAGAGGAAAAGCAACCGGAGAAATAGCCCCGGCGTGTCTACATCAGGAGGAAGATCGGACCTGATATTGGACCGATTGGTATGAATATTCACCATCGTATCAGAAGATCATTTTCCCGGCGCCTTACGCCGCCGCGGATCTTAATCCTCGGGTTTGCCCTGCTGATCCTGATCGGGGCCGTTCTGCTCCGGATGCCCTTTGCGTCGAGCGGGAGTCGCATAAGTTTCGTTGATGCGCTGTTCTCCTCCGCCTCGGCGGTCTGCGTGACGGGCCTTGCCGTCATCGATATCGGGAAAGACCTCTCCATCACCGGGCAGATGGCGACCCTTCTTCTCTTTCAGATCGGGGGGCTTGGAATCATCACCTTCTCCGTCGTCTTCTTCGGCCTGATAGGAAGGGGGATCTCCTTCCGGGGAAGGGAGATCGTTCAATCGACTTTTCTTCACACGCCGCGGCACGATTTTCTCGTCATCGTCAAGGGAGTCCTCAGGTTTACCTTTGTCATCGAGGCTGTAGGAACCGTCCTTCTGTTCATCCGGTTTTCCCAGGATTTCCCGCCGGCCACGGCTTTCTTTCATGCCCTCTACAATGCCGTATCAGCATTCAACAACTGCGGCTATTCCCTGTTTTCGGACAACCTGATGTCATATAGGGGGGAATGGCTCGTCAATCTGACCATCATGGGGCTCATCGTCCTGGGGGGGATCGGTTTCATCGTTCAGTATGAGGTCATTGGGTGGTGCCGGGGGCTCCAGAAGAAGCTCTCGCTGCACTCAAAAATCGTCCTTCTGACCTCCGGCATCCTGATTCTGTCTGGGGCCGCCCTTTTCTATTTGTTCGAGTCCGCGCATATCCTAAAGGGGATCTCCTGGCAGACGCAGCTGCTGGACTCCTTCTTCCAGTCGATCACTGCGCGGACCGCCGGGTTTAGTACGGTGGATATCGGCGGACTGACCAATCCGACGATCCTCATGATGATGATCCTCATGTTCATCGGCGCTTCACCGGGTTCGACGGGCGGCGGGATCAAGACGACGAGCTTTGCGCTCCTTCTAATGATGATCTGGAACCGTATGAAGGGGGGTTATCGTGTGAACGTCATGAATCGTCAGATTCCGAGGGAAATCCTCGGCAGGACCATCACGATCATTTTCGCATCGGCCTTTTCGGTCTGTCTGATGACGTCCGTACTCCTTTTTTTCAGCGGAGGGGGAGAGCTTCCACCGGCTCAGGATCGTCACTATTTTGTCGAGTACCTGTTCGAGACAGTCTCCGCCTTCGGCACAGTGGGACTTTCCATGGGTGTTACGCCGAAACTCAATGATATACAGAAGCTGGCAATTATTCTAATGATGTTTGCCGGCCGGGTGGGCCCCCTGACGCTGGCCTTCTCCTGGTATGCCGAAAGGAAAAAGGAGATCAAATACGCGGAAGAATCGATCATGGTCGGCTAGGCCAAATCGTATCGGGAGGTTTGAATCATGCAAAAACGGGTCGTCGTCATCGGGCTGGGGATCTTCGGCTTCAATATCGTCAAGGAGCTCTATGAGAGCGGGTTCGAGGTGATCGCCATCGACAAGAATAAGGAGGCGGTCCAGCGGGCGAGGGACTGTTCCACCAAGGCGATCCTTGCCGACGGGATGGACAAGGTGATCATGGAAGAGATCGGCATTCAGGAAGACGATGTGGTCATCGTCTCCTTCGGGGAGGACCTGTCGGCGGCGACGCTGACCACCCTCCACCTCAAGCAGATGAAAGTCAAGACGATCATCGTCAAGGCGCCCAACGAGGAGCATAAACTGATCCTCGAAAAGATCGGGGCGACGGAGGTCATGATCCCGGAAAAGGAGATCGCCCACAAGGTGGCCAAGAGCCTCATCTCCCCTAACGTGATCGATTTCCTTCCTCTTTCTGACGACTACATGATTTTCGAGATGGCCCCCCCCAACAGCTTTCTTGGTAAGTCAATCGCCGAGCTCCAGCTCAGAAGCCGGTATCACATCGAGGTCATCGCGATCAGGGACATCGTTTCCGGCAAGTTCCAGATGGTGCCCGCGGCCAGTTTTGTCATCAAGGACGGCGAAGTCCTCGTGGTCGTCGGCAAGGAGAAGGACATCCAGCAGATCAAATAGATCGGCGCCGGAAAAAGCCCCCTATGCCGTGTTGCATTTCGTCCTTCTTCGTTGCGGCGTACGGAACAGTACGCCGCATTCCTCAGACTCATGCGCCTTGCCTCTGGGGCTTTTTGCGAAGCCTCACGAAACCTTCACCCCAGGACGATCGTGGCGTCTACGGCCGCCGCCCCCTCTTCACCGATAATCAGAGGGTTGATGTCGATCTCCCTGATCCGGGGCTGGCAAAGACCTATCTCGCCAAGGGCGATGAGGATCCGGACGATTTCTTCCCGGTTTACGGGCGGCGCCCCCCGGAAACCGTCCAGCACCTTGCTGCTGCGGACGCGGCCGATGAGTTTCAGGGCCTCCTCGTGCGTGAGCGGGGCAACGGCGAAGACCGAATCTTCGATAAGCTCGGCCATCACACCTCCCAAACCGAACATGACGCAGGGACCGAACTGGGGATCGCGCAGGAGCCCGAGGATCAGCTCCACGCGACCCGGATGCTGTTTCTGGATGAGAACCCGCCCCCGGCCTTCCATCTTTCCCATGAGACTTGCGAAGGTTACGCGCGCGGCCCAATCATCGTGAATCCCCATGCAGACGAGGCCGAGCTCCGTCTTATGGATCCCTCCGGGGAGGAGGCCTTTCATGACCACCGGATAACCCAGGGCGGCCGCCACCGCCTCAGCATGGGCTGCATCGACGGCGATCTCCTCCTGGACGGTGGGAATGCCGCCTGCCCTGAGGACTTCTTTAGAGAGATGTTCGTCAAGGGGTCCCGATGCCGAATTGAGAAGTTCCTGAAGAGGATTGGGCATTGTCCGATGGTCCTTTTTATCGGCAATCATCGGTGCAGGCCGGTAGCGTTCGCCGAGAACTGCGGCCAGGCATTCTGCTGCGCGGGAGATATCGGTAAAGACGGGAATCCCGTGAGCAAGCGCCTCCTTCTGGAAGGCATAGGCATCGTCCCTCCTGCCGATGATCCAGATGATGATCGGTTTACCGGCAGCATGGATTCGGGCGGCCAGTTCGGACATGTTCAGCCGGCTGCGGGGATTGCTGATAAACACATGAAGAAAGACGGCATCCACCTCCGGGTCGCTGAGAAGGGCTTCAAGAGAGAGGCTGTAGACATCGACATCGGCGGCGATTTGTCTTTCCATCGCCGGCCATAGATCGACTGGATTGGTCACCGGCATCCACTTCGGAAAGAGTTTTTCCAAGGTGTTTCTGGTCGATGCCGAGAGGTTGGCCATGGTAAGCCCGTGCTCTGCCATAAAGTCGGTGGCAACGATGCCGGCCCCGCCGCTTAAAGTCAGGACAGCGACCCGGCTTTGTCCGCCGGGGGCCGGTTTTATCACAGCAAACGACCGGCAGAGGTCCATCATCTGCTTGAAGTCACGGGCTTCACTGACCCCGGCCTGCGCCAGGGCGCCGGCGATGATCCGCTGATTGCCGGCAAGCGATGCCGTATGGCTCAGCGCCGCCTCCGCCCCCGCCCGGCTCCTCCCTCCCTTGAGGACGACGATCGGTTTTCCGCTCCTCCGGCACAGATCCAGGAAACGCCGACCGTCCGAGAAAGATTCGAGGTAGAGGCCGATCACCTCGGTATCGGGATCGTAAAGGAAATATTCCAGGATATCGCATTCATTGATATCGACCTTGTTTCCCACGGAACAGACCTTGCTCACCCCCATCGTTGCATTGCTCATGATATCGATGAGGAAGATAGCGGAGAGCATGCCGCTCTGCACGACGAGGGAGACAGTTCCCGGGATGAATTCCTCCCGCTCCTGCGCCCGCGGATCCATGAAGGAAAAGATGTGACGGTGGACGCAATCGACGAGGCCCATGCAGTTGGGTCCCCAGAGCCGGATCCCGGTGCGCGCGGCGATATCGGTGAGCGTTTTCTGCAGACGTTCTCCTTCCGGACCGGCTTCCGCAAAACCTCCCGATTCGATGATTACGCCGCGGACGCCTTTTCCGACGCAATCCTCCACCGCTGCGGGTACCAGCGGAGCGGGAACGAAGACGATGGCGAGATCCACCGGGCCGGGTATGGCGCTGACGGAAGGATAGCAGGTCAAACCCTCTATCTTAGTGTATTTCGGATTGACGGGAAAGATCTGGCCTCGATAACCGAAGAGGACGTTTTTCAGGATGGCGTTACCGCCCTTGAGGGGATTCGGTGTCGCACCGACCACGGCGATCCCCTGCGGATTGAAAAAAAATTCCATTTCTGACCCTTTTTTATTTCATGAATCCCGGGAGAAACAGGGCGATCTGAGGAAAGGCGATGAGGAGAATTGCCGTCAGACAAAGGGCGAATATCATATTGACTGCCCCCCGGAAGATCACCTGAAGGGGAACATCTCGGGCGACGCCGGCAACGACGTAGACATTGATCCCCACCGGGGGTGTGATGACCCCCATCTCCGCGACGAGGACGATGACGACCCCGAACCAGATGGGATCATACCCGAGGGTCGTCACCACGGGGTAGAAGACAGGGATCGTCAGCATGATCATGGCGAGCGAGTCCATGAGGCAGCCGAGGAGAAGGTAGATCAGGATGATCATGCCGATGATGAGAAAAGGCGGCCAATGGAGCCCCGCCACCCAACCGCCTACGCTTGCCGGGATGGTCGTCACGGCTAGAAAGTGGCCGAAGACCGTCGCCCCGGCGACGATGACAAGGATCATGCAGGAGATGCGCGTCGTCTCGTTCAGCGAGCGGACAAGATTCCGCCAGGAGAGATGCCTGCCGAAAAGAGAAATGACGATGGTCCCGAAGGCCCCGATCCCGGCGGCCTCGGTCGGGGTAAAGACGCCGATGAAAAGCCCTCCCATCACGAGGATGAAAAGGAGTAAGGTCTCGATCACCCCGGAAAGCGAGGCGATCCGCTCCTGGAAGGATGCCTTGGGTGCGGGGGTGCAGATTCCTGGTTTGAGACGCGTCCAGACCACGATGGTGAGAATGAAAAGCACGGCCAGCAGGATTCCCGGCAGTATGCCGGCCATGAAAAGCTTCCCTACGGACTGCTCCGTCATGATCCCATAGATGATGAAGATCGTACTCGGCGGGATGAGAATACCAAGACTGCCGCCCGCGGCGACAACCCCGGTGGCCAATGCGGGATCGTAGTGATACTTCTTCATCTCCGGCAGGGCGACGGAAGCCATTGTGGCCGCTGTGGCGCTGGTGGAGCCGCAGATGGCGGAAAAACCGGCGCAGGCACCAATTGTCGCGATGGCAAGACCTCCCGGCAGGTGACCGAAAAACTTGTTGGCGGCGTTGAAGAGTCGGCCGCTGATCCCTGTGTAATGAGCGATCTGCCCCATGAGGACGAACAGAGGGATGACCGTCAGGTTGTAGGAACTGAATGTAGAGAAGAAATCCCGTGCGAGCAGGTTCAAAGAGGCATCCCAGGAGGTCAGAAAGGCGAAACCGAGAAGGCCGACGATCGTCATGACGAATCCCACCGGGATCTGGACGAACATCAAAATGACAAGGACGGCAAAACCCAGTAGGCCTGCGGCGATGGGGGTCATTCTTTTACCGTCCTTGTTGCTGATCGTAGGCTCTCGACCAAAAGGACCGCGCACAACAGACCGCTTCCTACGGCAATCCCGTAAATGAAAGGGTAGATCGGCATGGTGAGCGTCACGGAGACCTCTCCGCTCTGCTTGAGATCCACCGCATAGGCTATGCTCTGCCGGGTGATCAGGGCAAAAAGGATGGCGCTGATGAGAGAAGTGACGGACTCGACGCCTGACCGGATCCGTCGGGGAAGTTTCTCGGTGAGAAATTCAACGGCGATGTGTCCCTTTTCCAGAGAAGTGTATGCAAGTGAAAAGGAAATGACGATGGTTCCCAGAAAACCGATGATCTCATAGGTTCCCGGCACCGGGCGGCGGAACATCCGCAGGATCACATCTGCGCAGGTCAAAAGCATCATGGCGACCACCGCAGTTCCCGCCAGGGCGTTGAAGCCATGGCTGGCCAAGGTGATCCCTCTGTAGAGGCGTATCATTCGATATCTCCGCTTGGGTGTTTTCCCAATGGGTTTTGCCGGGTCTCGGGATGGTTGTCCTGCGCCGAAAGCGTCCTTCCCCGAGACCCAGCGAAGCCCCGCTCATCTGAGCGAGCTTTACTTATAGGTCTTGCTGTACTGCTTGATCAGGTTTTCCACCTCTGCAACGGCCTTCTGAGCCGGCAGACCCTTTGCCGATACATCCTTGATGTACTCTTCGATAATCGGTCGGACCGCGTTTTGCCAGCGGGCGTTTTCATCTGCAGAAAGAGAAACGATCTTGTTGCCCAGGCTCAGGCTGTATTCGCGTCCCTCCTGGTCCAACTGATCCCAGGCTTTCCCGTGAATATCGATCCACTGGCTGCTGACTTCCTCCATTACCTTCTGGACATCGGCAGGAAGGGCGTTCCACTTCTTGAGGTTCATGACGACGAACATGGCCGTGGTGTAACCGATCGCGGAGCAATCGGTCGTGGATTTAATGACCTCCGCCTGCTTCCAGCCCTTCAGGGTTTCAATGGGGGCAAAGGTCCCCTCAACGACCCCTTTCTGAAGCGATTCGTACGTCTGTCCCTGGGGCATTGCCACCGGCACGGCGCCCAGCGCCTGGACGATCTTTGCGCTCAACCCTGTGGAACGGATCTTCATCCCCTTGAGCTGTTCGATGGTTGTGACCGGCGCTTTGGTATGAAGAAGCCCGGGGCCGTGGGCGTGGAGGTACAACAACTTGACGCCTTCGAGTTCTTTCGGGGTGAATTTCCTGTAGAATTCGTTGGCCACACGGGTGGCCACCCGGCCATTCGGATAGCCCATGGGGAGGTCGAGCACCTCTAACATGGGGAAACGTCCCCGCGTGTAAGCGAAAACCGACATGCCGATATCGGAGATCCCCTTGACCACTCCATCGAAGCACTGGTCTGCCGGGGTCAGGGTTCCCCCGGCCAGGACATTGATTTTGACTTGGCCGTTCGTCCTCTTTTCGATCTCCTGTGCCCAGGACTCGCCCGCCTTGGCCTGACCATGGGTTGGCGGGAAGAAGATGCTGTAAGTGAGTTGGGTCGTTCCGGCCTGGGCAACGGAAAGTGCGCCCGTCATAAGAAGGGTGAGGGTCATCAGAAGCGTTACCGATATGATCATCAACGATTGCTTTTTCATGGAATCTCCTTATTGTCTGATGTTGTTTTAGGTTTTCTGGTATCGGCGGCTTTATTTGAGAGAACAGAGGCAGCCTGTCCATCTCCGCCGCTGGAGACGGACAGGCTCTGGTAAGCGTAGAGGGAAGAGAAAATATGATAAAAATTGTCGATGATATAAAACATATTGGGAGCTCCCTTCTGGATACTTCAGGCGCTTGCGCGATTCATTCTGTATGGACAATGGGGATAACGGCGGCGTATTTTAGGAAGGCCTGCTTGCCCGTCTGCTGGACGGACAGCAGGCATCAATACATATAGAAGCAGTCGTGGGTTTTAGTGAATATGCTTGAAAACTTGCACATGAAAAAACCGCTCCGTTCGTCGATTTAAACTTGCGTGTTCCTAATTGAATTTGATCATTCTGTCAAGGGGTATTTTTTACCCGCTCCTTTAATCTCTCAATTTCATCGCGATACTGCTCCGACAGGGCCTTAACCTGTTCTATTTCTTCATGGGCCTTTGCCAGTTTTTCATCCTGCTTCTGCCGCTCCTCGCGTACATTGTCCTGCATAGCGTCGAAACCGACGTAGACGGCAAGGATGCCCCCCAGGATCAGCATGATTGGAATGCCGCCTTGCAAGATGATGATAAAGGCATTCCACCATAAGGAAAAACCGATCACGCCCAGTATGACTGCTACAATACCGCCGATAAGCAATGACATCGCCGAACCTCCTTATTGTCTGGGGTTTTCCATAAGATTAATCATTCCGTAAACTCGCTGAAGATGAAATTAACAAAGACAATACCCTGTGCCATTTTCTTTACGTAGTTTTATAGCATAAACGCTAGGATTAGGCAAGACGAATGTGGGTCGGACGAAAGTCAGCCGTACCTGCAAGGAGCATCGGTAGCGAGAAAATTCTTGATTAATATCCTTTTTTAACTTACCATTTTAGGGTTATCTCCTGGTTTATTTATGGGAGACCATTTAATGATGCATGGGATTGTCATGAGGGAGCCGAATTTTGATAAAGGAAAGGGACTTGTTCCCGTTGTTGTCCAGGACGACGAGACAGGGGAGATTCTCATGCTGGCCTACATGAACAGGGAGGCTTGGCTAAAAACTCTTGCAACGGGGAAGGCACACTATTGGAGCCGATCCCGACAGAGTCTCTGGCTGAAAGGGGAGACCTCGGGCCATGTGCAGTTGGTCCGTGAGGTTCGACTGGATTGTGATGATGATACCGTCTTGCTGAAGGTCAAACAGTTGGGCGACGCAGCCTGTCACACCGGTTACCGGTCATGCTTCTATCGCAAATGGGTTGATGGAGATTTTGTCACAGCCGGGAAAAGGGTCTTTGATCCAAAGGACGTGTATAAATGAATAAACTGAAAATAGGGATTCCCAAAGGGAGCCTGGAATCCAATACGGTGGACCTATTCAGGAGGGCGGGCTGGCACATCACCTATGACAGCCGGAGCTACTTTCCTGATATCAATGATGAGGAACTTTCCTGCACCCTGGTCCGTGCTCAGGAGATGTCCCGCTATGTGGAGGATGGCACACTCGATCTGGGGCTGACCGGACAGGACTGGATCACTGAAAACGAATCGGATGTCGTCTCCGTTCAGGATCTGATCTACTCCAAGACATCGACGCGACAGGCCAAATGGGTCCTCGTCGTCCGTGAAGACTCGCCCGTCCAAACGCTTGAGGATATGGAAGGCAAGAAGGTTTCGACAGAACTCGTGAACTTCACACGACGTTACTTCGCGGAGAGGAACATCAATGTCCATGTGGAGTTTTCCTGGGGGGCGACCGAAGCAAAAGTGGTTGAAGGACTGGTTGATGCCATCGTTGAGGTGACCGAAACGGGCACTACCATCCGAGCCAACAAACTGAAAATCATCCATGAATTGATGAAAACCAATACCAAGCTGATTGCCAATCGGGAGGCGTGGGAGGATCCGTGGAAGAGGCAGAAGATAGAACAGATCAGGATGCTTCTCAACGGATCACTGCAGGCAATGGGGAAAGTGGGGCTGAAGATGAACGTCTCTCGGGAGAACCTCGGTCGTCTGGTGCTTGTTCTCCCCTCTCTGAAGGCGCCGACGATCTCCGGACTCTATTCAGAGGACTGGCTTGCCGTGGAGACTATCGTGAACGCAAATGCAGTCCGGGATCTGATCCCTCTTCTCAAAGAGGCGGGGGCGGAGGGAATCATCGAGTACCCGTTAAATAAGGTCATCTGAAGGAGGAAACGGCCATGCGGAAGGCGACTATCCAGAGAAAGACTACGGAGACTGAGGTTTCGGCGGCCATTGACCTGGACGGAAAAGGGGAAGGACACATTGACACCTCTGTCCCCTTTCTCGATCATATGCTGAACCTTTTCGCCCGGCACGGTCTTCTGGATCTCACCATCCGAAGCCAAGGCGATACCGAGATCGACGATCATCACCTTGTGGAGGATGTGGGAATCTGCCTGGGGCAGGCCGTCCGAAAGGCCCTGGGGGACAGGAAAGGGATCAGCCGCTATGGCGCGGCGGTGGTGCCGATGGACGAGAGCCTTTGCAGCGTAGCGATGGATCTTTCGGGCAGACCCCATCTGATCTGGCACGCCGAAATCGGCGAAGGAAGGATCGGAGAATTCGACCCGACGCTTCTCCGAGAATTTTTCAAGTCATTTTCCGATCATAGTGGAATAACATTGCACATCAACCTCGTCTATGGTACAAATCTCCACCATATGGCGGAGGCGATATTCAAGGCTTTTGCCCGCGCTTTTAAAGGGGCGATTGCGATAGAAGAACGGGTAGAGGGTGTCCTGTCTACCAAAGGTTCCCTGGAGGGCTGAAGACCGGGAAGGGCATCGCCAAATCGGGGTGCAGGGATTGGGACAGGCTGAAAGAACGCCGAAACTCCCGGGGAGTTCGGCGTTCAGAGACAAGAGGGGGTCGTCATCATCAAAAAGTCAGCCTGTTTTCGTAGGGTTCTATACGGCCTATTTTCTGTCTGCCTTTTTCTGCCCATGGTCATGGGCTGTCATTATCGCGAGGATTCAGCTGTTTCCGCTCCCGAAGGGAAGCTCGTTTTCGATAGGATTGCCGTGGTCCCTTTCCAACAGATCGTTCCTGATGAGTCGATGAGCGGCACCGTTCGCTGTCCTCTCTGTGGGATAACCGTCAATGCCTCAGCAACGCAGGGAAATCCGGAAAGGGTGCTGGAGACGCTTTTCCTGGAGCAATTGGAAAAAAACCAACCGAAATTCAGTCTCATCGCAGGGGAACGGGCCGCCGGAATCTTCCGCAGGGTGTCCGCGAACTCCCTCAAGACCCCCCTCCGTCAGGTGCTGCGCGATGTGGGAAGCGAGCTCGGAGCGGAGGGCGTCGTAGCCGGGTTCCTCTACCGTTTCCGGGAGAGGAAAGGGGTTGCCTATACCGTCGAACAGCCTGCATCGGTTGCCTTTGAAATTCATCTTTTGCGGGTCGACGACGGAGCGCTCGTCTGGCGGGGCAGCTTCGATAAAACGCAAAGTTCACTCATGGAGGATCTCTTCCAGTTTTCCTCGTTTTATCGTGGAAAGGGGCGGTGGGTCACAGCAGAGGAGCTGACAGAAGAGGGGCTCGAACAGGTCCTGAAGACCTTTCCCGGCATGCCGTAGTGTTTTTTCCTGAGTCGCTTCCGAGACCGGTCTGCGCCGGATTTCCGTAAACCGAAGACGCTTATTTTTAGGGAGAGTCCCTCCATGATTGTCATTCCGGCGATTGATCTGAAAGATGGGCGTTGCGTACGTCTTATCCAAGGAGACTTCGGACGGGCAACCATTTACGCAGACGATCCGGTAGAAATGGCCTCCATATGGAAGAGTAAGGGCGCCGAGCGCCTCCACGTGGTCGATCTGGACGGTTCTCTCGCCGGTATCCCTCGTCATGAGGCGGTGATCCGGGATATCGTGACACAGACGGGGTTGCCGCTTCAGGTCGGCGGCGGTATCCGAGAGATGAGAACGGTGGAGGCCTACCTGGGAATGGGAGTCCGGTGGGTGATCCTCGGTACGGCTGCCTTGCGGGATCCTGAGTTCGTCCGGAACGCCTGCCGTGAGTTTCCGGATCGAGTGATCCTTGGCATCGACGCACGCGGAAGTCAACTCGCTGTCCAGGGATGGACGGAAATGCAAGCGGAAACCTCAGTGGCGCTGGCGCGCCGTTTTGAAGACGCCCGCCCCGCTGCCCTCGTTTATACGGACATCATGAGAGATGGAATGGAAACCGGGGTCAATATTGAAAGCACACGGGAACTGGCCGAATCTGTCGAGATTCCGCTTATTGCCTCCGGCGGGGTATCTGGGATGCGGGATATCGAAAATCTCATGAACATAGAGGGACGGGAAATTTTCGGTGTGATCGCAGGAAAGGCCCTCTATACGGGAGCCCTCTGCCTTGCCGATGCCATTGCCTTCGCGAAAAGCCGCCGGAAGGGAGGGTACGTTCCCGAACAGGAGATTGGGGCCGGGAATGCTTAAGGCGCGGACCGGGTAGGTGATGAAGGAGGTTATGAACAGTGGAGGACTGCATATTCTGCAAAATCACGGCAGGTGAGATTCCCTGCCGGAAGGTGTATGAAAATGAGAAGGTCTTGGCATTTGAAGATATCCACCCGATGGCGCCGGTCCATGTCATCATCATTCCCAAACAGCATATAGCCACCCTGATGGATGTTGACGAGGAAAGAATGGCCGACCTCCAGTCCATGATAACCGCGGCCCAGGAGGTGGCCCGTGTGAAGAAGGTCGATGGGAGAGGCTTCCGGTTGGTGATCAACTGCAACAGGGAAGGGGGGCAGGTGGTTTTCCATCTCCATATGCATCTCTTGGGCGGGTTGCGGCTCAAGGACGGGCTTGCCTGAGAAAAGGACTTTTCGAATTGACAAAACGCAAAGAGGATCTAGTTTAAACTGGACGGGGACAGGTGAGAATCATGGCTTTCAAGGAAAAAATTGCCGAGGAGATGGTCCTGGCCGCCAAGGCGAAGGACAAAATCCGTTTGTCGGCCCTGCGTATGCTGAAAAGCGGTTTGCATAACCGGGAAATAGATCTGAAGCGCGAGCTCGGCGAAACCGAATTTCTCCAGCTTCTCTCCTCCATGGTCAAGCAGCGGAAGGATTCCATCGAACAGTTTGCTAAGGGCGGACGGACGGATCTCGTGGAAAAGGAGGAGGCCGAACTCACGGTGATAGAAGAGTTCCTACCGGCGCAGCTGTCGGAGGCCGAACTCGATGCGGCAATCGCAGAGGCTGTCAGTGAGGTGGGCGCCGTTGGGGTTCGGGACATGGGAAAGGTGATGAAAGTCCTGATACCGAAGTTGACCGGTCGCGCCGACGGCAAAGCCGTAGGTGAGAAGGTCAAGGCGAGATTGTCCGCATAGGGAGGATCGGCGTTTGAATGGGTCTATTCCCGATGATAAGATTGAAGAGATCCGTAGAAGGGCCGATATCGCTTCTCTGATCGGGGAATATGTGATCCTGAAAAAGGCGGGGAAGAATTATCTCGGTCTCTGTCCCTTTCACCAGGAGAAAACA
>PNOO01000013.1 GCA_013824905.1 Syntrophus sp. (in: bacteria)
AGGTCGCGGTCCACGACCGGATGGAGCTGACGGAATCCCGCTGGATGACGCCGGCCTCGGCCCTTGCCGAGCACCGGGCGGGCAGGATTGTCCTGATGCCCCCCACGCTCAAGACCATTGAAGAATTGCTTGCATTTTCCTGTACCGAACACCTTTTAGCCGCCGCCCGGTCGCAGTGGATCTATACAATCTACGCCGAGGCTTTCCGGACGGCGGACAGCTTCGGCATCCGTCTGCCCCATGATCCGGAGTACACCCTTAACGCCTGGAAGCAACAGCCCCGTCCCGGTGAGACCACACGGATCGTCATGCAGGACGGGATATGGAAAACCCTCTCGATCTGAGGATATGCCTAGTTGCTATTCACCGTAATATTCTATATGATCCATTCAGAATCGACCGTGACGGCAAGGGTTGATTTCACTGCCTCTTTTTGCAGGAATCAGACAAGAGGGGCAAATACAGATAATAAAACCGGCACTTTGCGCGTACGACCTCAACAACGGATCACTCTCATGACACTTGATGAAAACAGTCAAAAGTTATCGGAAACCAAAGCGGGATGGCAGCCTGGTCTAATATTGACGGGACCCTTTGCCATTTTCGGAAGGGCGGCGATCAGATGGACCAACCATTTAGGGGCCTCGGCTGTTTTTCTCTTTTTGGCATGTCTAAAGATTTTTCGCCCCAAGCAGCTGACCAAAATCGTTCAACAAATCTATTACGTCGGAGCAAGGTCCACGATGATCATCATACTCGTCGGTTTATTCACCGGCATGGTCTTGTCCCTCCAATCCTACTATACCCTTGTTAAGGTCGGCGCACAGGGGGCTCTCGGCACCCTGGTCGCCCTTTCTCTGGTCAGGGAATTGGGGCCCGTCCTTACCGCCATCATGATTACGGCCAGGGCGGGTTCGGCGATCACCGCGGAGATCGGCATCCAACGCATCTCGGAACAGATCGACGCCCTGGACACCATGCGTATTGATCCGCTTGGTTACCTCGTCAGCCCTAGAATCGCCGCCGCCGTCATCAGTTTCCCCTTGCTCACCGCCCTGTTCGACCTCATCGGCATCATCGGCGGTTACATCTCCGGCGTGATACTCCTGGGAGCGAATGCCGGCACCTATCTTTTTCGCGTTCAGTCCAGCATGGAGATGAAAGATGTCACTGACGGTTTCGTCAAGGCCGTCGTTTTTGCCGTGATCGTCTCCACCGTCTGCTGTTATCAGGGCTATTTCGCACACCTGCGCACGGACAGCCACGGCGCCAAGGCGGTTGGTCTCGCCACTACATCGGCTGTCGTGTTCTCCTGCGTACTGATTCTGGTCGCCGACTACATTGTGACCTCACTGCTCATCTGAGGGAAGACACATGGACACACCATTGATCGAATTCAAGGATGTTACCAAGCGCTTCGGCGACCGAACCGTCCTTGAACATGTGAACCTGCAGATCTATGAGGGACAGGTCACGACGATCATCGGCCTGAGCGGCTCGGGCAAGAGTGTGCTCCTCAAGCATATCATCGGGCTTCTCAAACCCGATGAGGGGACCATTTTGTTCCGGGGCAAACCGCTGACCGGGATGAAAAAGAGGGAAACGTCGGAATCCCTGGCTCAGATCAGCTACATGTTTCAAGACAACGCGCTTTTTGACTCTATGACCGTCTATGAAAATATCGCCCTCCCTCTTCGGGAGACGACGAACCTGAGCAGGGCCGAAATTGATTGCAGGGTGATGGCCAGGATCGAGCAGACGGAGCTTGGCGACGCGGCACACAAATACCCTTCGGAAATCTCAGGGGGCATGCAAAAGAGGGTGGCCCTGGCGCGGGCCCTGGTTATCGATCCTCAAATTGTCCTTTTTGACGAACCCACTTCGGGTCAGGATCCTGTCCGAAAAAACGCCATCCTGGGTATGATTGCCCAGTACCAGAGAAAATTCGGTTTTACGGCGATCTTGGTCAGCCACGAGATCCCCGATGTGTATTTCATCTCCAACCGTATCCTCGCCCTCTATAATCGAACCATCGTTTTTCAGGGGACGCCGGAGGAACTGGAACATTTTGACCATCCGTTCAAAGATGAGGTCATCAAAAGCATAGAAGGGTTGCAGGAGGAATTAACGGGCCTGTACTCCAAACGACAGTTCAAAGTTTTGAACCATGCGCAGTTGAAACGGAGAACACTCGGGGAAACTTACTCCGTTGCGGTTTTTACACTGAAGGGATTAAACGCTATTATCGCAACTTTGGGCCATGAAGCCGCCCAGGAGGCCATCCGGAGCATGGGCGTATTTATCGATAAACACTTCAGCGCCATCGGGGGATTTTCCACACGCCGTCACACCAGTGAATTTATTACGGTGCTTCCCTATTCGGATCTGGCTGAGGCGGAGATCATCCTTCAAGACTTTGTCAAGGATTTCCAGGAACAGGGAATCCGGGACATATGGGCCGGAGCTCGAAAACGGGCGGTCACAGATGCGTGCGTCGAATTCACCATCTTGGCCGGGATTGCCCAGGGACAACCGATTGTAGAAATCGATTCCGTCATCCGTTCGGCAGAGCAGCAACAGAGAGAAATTGCCTGGCTATGGTGCGACGAGAGGAGGTAAGCAGATGAAAAAATACGCTATGGAAACAATGGTCGGTATCTTTCTTGTTTTCGGATTGCTCTGTATCGGTTATATGACGGTGAAACTGGGCCATGTTTCTTTCCTGGGCGACAACTCCTACTCTCTCTTCGCCCGATTTACCTCGGTCACCGGTTTGAGAGTCGGCAGCTCCGTTCATATGCTGGGTATCGAGGTCGGTCGGGTGGAACGGCTGACCATGGACCAGAAGGACCAGAAGGCCGTGGTGGAAATTCGGATCCAAGAAGGCATAAAGATTTTTGATGATGCGATCGCGTCCATCAAAACGGAGGGGCTGATCGGTGACCAGTACCTCAGCGTCGATCCCGGAGGGGCAGGCGCACCCCTCGCCCCGGGTGGAACCATCACCGAGACGCAATCGGCTGTAGACATCGCGGACCTCATAGGCAAGTATGCCTTTGGAGAGGTAAAGAAGCAATAGAAGTAGTGCAAACTTAAAGAGAGGACAATCATGAAAAGACCGCTTGCCGGAGTGGGCATTTTAATCATTCTGTTCTTATCCCAGCCCGTACATGCCGGCGCTCCGCTGGATACGGTTCAGGAAAATGTCACCAAGGTGCTTGAGGTACTGCGCGATCCGGCGCTTAAAGCCGAGTCGGCCAAAGAGATCAAGAAAGAAAAGCTTCGGCCCATCTACAACCGCATGTTCGATGATGTCGAACTTTCGAGGCGTACCCTGGCGCGGAACTGGAACACTCTGAACACACCCCAGCGCCAGGAGTTTGTGCAGCTTTTTCGACAGGTGCTGGAAAAGGCCTACGTCGACAAAATCCTTTCGTACACCGACGAAAAAATTGTTTATGATAAAGAAAGCCTGCTTTCGGAAAACCAGAGCGAGGTTCCAACGAGAATCGTCACCTCCTCAAAGTCAATCCCCATCTCCTACCGGATGATCATGAAGGACGGCCTGTGGAAAATCTATGATGTCGTTATAGAGAATGTGAGTCTGGTCCAGAACTATCGCACACAATTCAACGAAATTTTGGCAAAAAATACGCCGGAACAGTTGCTTGAGACTCTGCGAAAAAAAGTGAAAGAACAGTAGGATCCTTTAAAGGCAGGGCCGATGGTTCGTGCAATGAAATGGTTCATATCCGCTCTTCTCCTGCCCGCTGTTCTTTCCGCGGGCTGTGCTCACAGTCCCTACGCTACGTCTTTCCCTGCACCATCCGCTGCACCCCCTTTGCCCCGGCAGGTCGCGATCGCGCCCGGACCGGAGCGGCTCCCTCAGCAATCCCCCGAGATATCGGCAAAATCCGGAGACGAGAGCCCCCTCGTCATAAAGAAAGCGGTTAAGGAAGAAACGGCAGCCCTGTCACCCCCGCCGGAGTCGGTGAAATCCAATACGGAAATGCCGACGAAATCCGCCAACAAGAGTATCACTGATCAGGAGTTTCTCGATTACACCGAAGGGGAGGATGAGGAGAAGAAGATAGGGATTGCCGATCCCCTGGAACCCTTCAACCGGGCCATGTACCATTTCAACGACAAACTCTACTTCTGGGTGCTCAAACCCATGGCCCAGGGATATCGCAAGGTCGTTCCCGAGAAAGCCCGGATAGGTGTCGGCAATTTTTTCGCAAATATCACCTTCCCGATCCGTTTCGTCAATTGCCTGCTCCAGGCAAACATCGAGGGCGCCGCCTCGGAGCTTGGGCGCTTCGTGATCAACACGCTTTGGGGGATCGGGGGAATTCTGGATCTTGCATCACATAAAGATATCAATCTCTCCAGACAGGACGAGGACTTCGGTCAAACCCTGGGAGTCTTCGGATTGGGACAGGGGTTCTACATCAACTGGCCCCTATTGGGGCCTTCGAGCCCTCGTGATACGTTAGGGTGGGCCGCTGATTTCTATGTGCATCCTTTCTCTTACCTGACGACGTGGGACGTCTTTCTGGGAATCAGCGTATACGAGAGGATAAATGACACCTCCCTGTCAATCGGCGACTATGAGTCTCTCAAAGAAGCGGCCATAGATCCCTACGTGGCGATCCGTGACGCCTACGTTCAATATCGGCAGAAAAAGGTCAAGGATAGAGGAGTACAACCGGAACCACCCAAGCCCCAAGGCACGCTCTCGCCTGCGGTAGAGGAGGCTTCTCCATAACCTGATCGTTACGGCAACTCAAAAAGGTTGCATTTACTGTGTACTGAAGACTCATACCATCAACATGGCTTGAGCCGTTCCTTTTTAGTCGACAGCCGGTTTATCTCCTTTCCCGTATACCCTGATTGCCTCCGCAGGCCGCAGTGGGTTGCTCTCTTTTAAAACACGCAATCCAGCCGCCAGCGTCACTGCGGCAAGGAACGAAAGGACCGCGAAGCCCCACGCAAAGGAGCCGAGCGTGTCCTTGGACCATCCGAACAGCAACGTAAAGGCAACCGCCCCGAGGTTCCCGAGAAGATTGACGAATCCGAGCATGGCGCCCAGGGAGTCGGCCGCCGTTGAACGGGAGGCCAGCTGAAAGAGGGCTCCGAAGTTGATCGAGCCGAACCATGCCGCCAACAGCGCCAGACCCAGGACCACTCCTGGCGCGCGGGCTACGGCCATACCCGCGAAGAGGATGCCCAGAACCAGGATGGATCCGTGCAAAACGGTGAGCGGAGAAATCCGCAGGATGACAAACCCTCCGGAGAGCCGGGACAGACCGCTGACCAGCATGACAAGCGCCCCGCCCCAGGCAAGCTGCGTCGCGGTCTGCCGGAGCGATACTTCGGCCAGCAGGGACGGGACCCAGCTGCCGAGGCTGAGCATCGATCCGTATGATAAGGCATGGTAGATGCCGAGGATCCATGGCGAGGGCATCCCCACAATCCGACTAAGAGGCAGGGACGGCTTGGCCGGAAAGGCGGGTGTGGGTCGAAGCGCCGGAACGAGCGCCAGCATGAACAGGCAGAGGAACGCGGGGATCAGGAATACCCATCGCCAGCCCGCCGGGAAGATGACGGGAAGCAGCAGATAGGCCAAGATACTGCCGAGAGAAAAGATGCCGGCGAAGAATGCCTGAAAGGCTCCGGCCCGCCCGCCCGGCGCCCAGATCGCCAGCATCTTCAGGGTCGCCAGCCATCCCAGACCGGTTCCCATACCGGCGATCATTCGCCCGCCGATGCCCCATGTAAGATCAGGGCTGATGGCCGGTATGGCATTTCCGACGGCCAGGCAGACGAGGCTCAGGAACTGGGTGCGGCGGATTCCCAGTCGATCGACGATCATCCCCGCCGGAAGCTGCATCGCTGCGTGCATCCAGAGCAGCGCGCTCATGAGAACGGATATCTGCGTGTACGAGACCCCGTAGAGATCCATCAGCTCGCTCAGCACCGGCGGGATGTTCATGATGATGATGCTGAGGTTGATCCCATTGAGCAGCGCAAATACGATGTCGAAAGTCATGCTGCCTCACCGGTTTAGTTCCTGCCGAATCGCCAGACCGATCTTTTCCAGCACATAAGGCTTTTTGACATAGGCGCCAGCCCCCAATCTCTGAGCCTCCTTGACCCGGTCCGTTTCCGAATAGCCGCTGACAATAATCGTCTTCTGATGGGGATGAATGTTGAGAATCCGCCGGTAGGTTTCCAGACCGTCCATGCCCGGGTCCATGATCATGTCCAGTACCATCAGATCTACTTTATGGGTTTTCAGGTACTTTACCGCTTCTTCACCGCTGGAAACCGCCGCAACATTGTACCCAAGGTTCGTGAGCATACCGGCAGCCATCTCTCTTTGTTCAACCACATCATCCACGACCAGAATGGACTCCCCCTGGCCTTTGTATTGATCAAGGGGTATCTTCTTTAAATCATCAGCCATCTTTCCCCGCGTCACCGGAAAATAGAGAGTGAACGCACTTCCTTTCCCTTTCTCGCTCTGAACGTCGATATAGCCGTCATGATCCTTCACCGCCCCCCAGACCACGGCCAATCCCAGGCCGGTACCGCTCCTCCCCATAACTTTCTTTGTATAGAAAGGCTCAAATATCTTATCGAGATCAGCCGCGGCTATACCGCTTCCGCTGTCCGATACCGTCAATACCGCGTACTCCCCTTCGCGGACATGATCATAGCCCCGAATGGATGTGTCGACATAGCGGTTCTCCGTACGGATCATCACCTCTCCCTCTTGGGAAATCGCCTCCACCGCGTTGGAAATCAGATTCATCACCGTTTTTTCCAGATGGATGGGCGATCCCTTGATAGGCAACAGTTCTTTATCGAGCTCCGTCCTGAATGTCGCACGAGGATGATAGTCCTTCAACTTCTCAAACACCGGGCTATTGAGAAAATCGGAAATGATACTGTTCATATTGACCACAACCGATACAGACACCCCTCGTCTGGCCAGTGTGAGAAGGTCCTGGATGATCGATGCGCCTTTCTCGCTGGAGTTCAGAATGTTCACCGCATATTTCCTCAGCGGATTTCCCTCCGGGATCTTTTCTGCAAGCAGTTCCGAGTAGCCGACCAGGACCCCCAGAACGTTATTCAGATCATGGGCCACACCGCCGGCCAGTTGCCCAAGGGCCTCCATCTTCTCCGCACGACGGAGGGCCTCTTCCAGCTTGCGATGTTCCGTGACATCCATGCCTATTCCCGCGGATCCGATCACTCGGCCTTCCGGATCATGTAATGTGGTATTGTCCCAAACAATCTGCCTTATTGAACCGTCACGGGTCAGAATGGGATTTTCCTGGTGTGAGACAAAAGTCCCTTTTTCGATTCTTGCATGAAAATTTGATTCAATCTCATGTCTGATGTCTTCTGGTATGAACAGATCAAACCAGCGTTGATTGAGGACTTCCTCTCGCGACCAGCCGGTCAGGGCGAGTAAATAGTCGTTACAGAAAGAGATGTTCCCGTTGCAGTCCAGAATAATCGCGACCAGTTGGACATTTTCAAGCAACGTCCGGAATCTCTTTTCCGCGGACAGAACGGCAAGCTCACCTTGTTTATGTTCACTGATATCGCGGTAATTCAACAATACACCCTTGATGTTCGGGTCGTGAATCAGATTGACTGCGGTGAGTTCAGTCATTTTATAAGTTCCATCTTTACATCTGTATCGGTATTCGGCAGTCCCTGTTGAGTTCTCGATCTCAAGGAGGGTAAAAAACATTTTTTGCAGACGTTCGCGGTCGTCGGAATGAACGGTTTGCCAGCCGTCCGTCCCCTCAAGATCTTCAGGAAGCCAGCCATACCACTTTGTTATGTTCGGGCTCTTATATTTTATCTTGCCGGATGGATCGATCACGGCAATGATGTCCGAGATGTTCGCGATCATTGTTTTCTGTTTGTCATCACTTTCTTTTAGTGCCTCCTCCGCCCGCTTGCGTTCGGATATATCCTGAATCGCTCCGGCGACCTTGATCGGCGTCCCATCCTCCGCCAAGACCAATTCAGCCCGCGAATGGATAAACCTCAATTCACCATCGTTCATCCGTTTGATTTGGAATTCCTCGTCGTATTCCCCTTTTTGCTCGATGAGCCGTTGAAGGGCAAGGTCCATCTGAGATCGATACTGCGGAAGGACGCACTGTTGAGCCACATCGAGGGGCATCTCCGGTGTCACCCGCTCGATACCATAGACACGAAAGGCCTCCTCAGATGCCCAGATTTTCATTGTTCGCAGATCAATTTCCCAATTTCCCACGTGGGCGATGGCCTGTGCTTTGCGCAGTCGTTCTTCATTTTCTTTCATCGCCTCTTCCGACCGCCTCCGTTCGGAGATATCCGTAGTAAACCCGGCAAGAAACTTGGGCTTCCCATTCACGATAATCGGGAATTTTATGGTGGAATAAAACCTGCCGTTGAATTCTTCCATAACTTCAATGACTTTACCTTCGCGTAATATTTTCTTGTCATCCTCGACCATACTCCCGGCCAAATCGGATGGAAAAAGATCGTCCATCGTTCTACCGATGATCGATTCTATCGGCATCCCTAGCATCTGTTCATAATTCTTACTTAATTTAACCGTTCGGATATTTTCATCTTTAAAAAACACATAAACAGGGCTGTGGTCTAAAAACTGATTGAATATGGCCTCCGATTCCCTGAGCGCCTTCTCTGAAGCCTTTTGCTTTTCAAGGGAATCCAGTAATCGCCTGTTGATCCGTATCAATGAAACATAGTGCCATACAATGGCAATCAATATAGCTATAAAAAGGGAGCTCCCCACCGTCATCCATACTCGCTTTGCATCCCAGTAGGGTTTGGGCTCGCCATACCATTTGGCATATATTCTCATATATTCCGGCGAAGCAGTGAACGCTTTCACCTCTTGATTGAGTGTATTGAGCAAATCGGCCTTTCCTGCGCCTACACCTATCGCACGCTTTACCTCCAGCAACGGCTTCCCAACTCTTTTTATTCTCTCCGAGAGCCCGCTTCTACCGGCGACAAAAGAAACAAGAGGCTCAGGGGACACCAAGGCATCGGTATTCCCAGACAATAGGGACAGCAACGCTTCATCAAGTGATTGAAATATGACCGGGACAGCCTTCCCATATTCCTTGATAATAAAAAGCCCCTTGTTTTCGGCAATCACGGCAACTTTACGATTCTGCAAGTCATCGATGCCATGAATATCTGTAGTCGAACTGCGAGAGAAAATACCGATGTGGTATGTTTCAATCGGACTGGTGAAACGGATGTCCGCTTGCCTTTCTTCGATCACGCCGATATTGGGGATGATATCCACACGGCCTTCTTTCAGCGCCCGGATGACCGCAGACCATCCATCGAAAACGACATAGCGGACTTTTTTCAAGCCTGCCCTTCTGGCAATCTCATCCATCGTGTCGATCGCAAACCCAGAAGGTTGACCGGTTTTCTCATCAATAGAATAATGGGGTGGAAAATCTTTTGGGATTCCCGCAAGGACCTCACCCGGATGTTCCCCGGCAAGGCTCAGGGATATCCGGATTGGAAAAGCGAAGACGGCAAGTATGGCCCATAATAGAACCGTTCGAATGATATAGGATTTATCGACCATGGGCAAATTCCCCATGTGCCTGGCCGGCCTTGACTGCTTCCAGCAAGGCCTTTTGGTCCAATGGGGGCGGCAGTACGCCGGCTCTCTCCACAAGGACAATCGCTTCAAAGTCGCAACCGGATGCACAAACGCCGCATCCGATGCAACGGTCCAAGTTCACTTCCCACCTCTCTGCATCCTTCATGGCCAGTGCATCGGTCGGACAGCGATCGATGCAAGTCCCGCAAAGGGTGCAGAGATCGTTGTTATGCCCGGGTTGAAAACCGGAGTTCAGCGCCACGCCAGGTTTCGCCTGAGCAAGGGCCGTCTTCAGGATGATGGAATGGCAGGCGCAGCAATTACAGAGAAAGTCGATATCCTGCCGATTCAGCGATGCGTGCACCAAACCCGCCTCTTCCGACTTCTTCAGGATCGCAAGGGCCTCCTCCTTGGAGATCTGCCGGCCCATTTTCCGATCGATGACGAACTGGGCCCCCATTCCGAACTGCAGGCATACCTCATCGGGATTCCCGCAATCGTCTTTTTCGTCGATCAGTTTGGCCTCATGACGGCAGAAACAGGTGGATACCGCCAGGGGATGATATTTTTCAATGTAGGACGCCACCTGATGATAGGTATGGATGGCATTGTCGGCCTGTATCGTCTGGTCGACCGGTATGACCCGGGTCGTGGGGTAGGTTATTTTAACGGGACCTTGACCGGCGTCCACCGCGGCCTTGTAGGCACGGATCAGCCGGGCGATCTTCTTGTCCCGTGTTGTGCTGGTGCCCCGCATGAACTGAAATTCAAAGATCCCCGGGACAAACGTCGGTGCGCCATAAAAGGTAGCTTCTCCCAGGGAACCGGCGGTGCAGAGGCCCTTGTCGGCCATCCCTTCCAGGATCCGGGTCACCTCCTTTACCTCTTTTCCCAGCGCCGTGGCGATTGTTTCGGCGGGATGATACCCTTTCGGTATCGCATTATAGACCTCCGCCTCATCCGTGGTAAAGAGCTCCTCGACCAGGGCATAAAACTCGGGAATGTTCTTGCCCGGATACCTTCCTCGCCGTTTGGCCAGGGTATCGCACAGTTCATGGTAAGCCTTTTCAGCCATCTTCTTGCCCTCCTATCATTTGTTTTGTGGAGCCATTTACAATCCTGACATCACACATTTTCATTTGCACTCGTTGTCAAGACGAATGCAGGAAGCCGAAGATTTGCGGTTGATCGCAAGCACAGTTATCAATTGAGAGATGAGTCGGGAACAGGGGAGTACTGGTTGATCAGCCATTCCGCGGGAGGAAGCCAGGATGATACGTTGTTCAAGGATTTCTGTCGCCTCTCATAATTTAGCAGTATAGGTTTCCGCAAAAAAAATTAAAACGGAGTGACACATCACACCTCCTTGTGACCTGTATATCATAATAATGAAGAGTTTGCTTATCACTTATTTCCGGAAGCAGGTCATTTCAGATAACTCCATAAAAGCATCCCGTTCAACACGACAACCACAGCGCCCACACACCAGAGCATGATGCGTCCCAAACGGTCGTTGGCATGTTTCCCCATCACTTTATCCGATGAGGTCAGATGGATCTGAAGGAATATGGTCCAGGGGAGTTGGACGCTAAGGAGTATCTGGGAGAGAATCAGGCTGTTGAAGGGATTGTCCACCAGGAAGACAACGGCCGTGCCGATGACCAGGGTGATGCCGATGCCGACCCGCGAATGAGGATCGCTGCTGTTGAACGGTTCACCGAACATCCCCGCATAGATGCCCCCTCCCGCCATTCCGGCAGTGATGGAGGAAGCGACTCCGGCAAACAGAAGGGCAACGGCGAAGACCACCGCGGCGGCATTCCCCAGGAGAGGCCGGAGAAGATGCTCCGCCTGGATAAGGTCCGTAACCACCGTGCCGCTTTGAAAAAAAACAGCGGCGGCAACCAGGATCATCGCACTGTTGATCCCCCAACCAACGATCATGGAAAAGAGGGTGTCAAAAAACTCATACTTCAGTTGATGGTTTCTAACCGCCTCATCTTCGAGATTCCACTGCCGGCTCTGGATGATCTCGGAATGAAGAAAAAGGTTATGGGGCATGACAACGGCTCCCATCACGCTCATGACGATCGGGATCGATCCCGGGGGGGTGTGCGGCATGACCCAGCCGACGGCCGCCTCAGGCCAAGCAATCTGCACAAGGATGAGTTCGAAGAGGAACGACAGGCCAATGAGCGAGACAAAGCCGATGATGTATTTCTCAAGGTGGGAATAGGAGTTTTTCAATATCAACGTGAAAATGACGGCAAGGGTCAGGAGGGCGCCGATCTTGATGGGAATGCGGAAAAGCATCTGAAGAGCGATTGCCGCCCCGAGAATCTCCGCCATGGCCGTGGCTACGGCGGCCAGTACGGCTGAAGAGAGAACCGTTCTGGATACCCACGGTTGGAGATACCGGGTTGCCGCCTCGGAAAGGCAATACCCGGTGGCGATCCCCAGATGCGCGGCGTTGTGCTGCAGCAGGATGAGCATTACGGTGCTCAGGGTCACCATCCACAGGAGAGAGTATCCGTAAGTGGAGCCCGCCGCCATATTGGCAGCCCAGTTGCCGGGGTCGATGAAGCCGACGGTCACGAGCAGACCCGGTCCGATATACTTCATGAAACCGGCTACCGGGGGCCGCCGGTGGCCGGTCTTATGCAATTTCTCGATGATCTTCTTCAGCATGGATCTTCTTTTGAATGTCAATGCGAGACCGCCATCCGTCATCGACGATCGCGACTTGATGTTCGGCTGCCGCTTGTCCGTTTTGGTATTTTTCTCAAGTCTTCTTTAACTTTTCCATCTCTTCCTGCCGCAGGATCTTGCGCAGGATCTTGCCGACCGCGGATTTTGGCAGAGCGTCCCTGAATTCCACAATCGTCGGCGCCTTGTATTTGGTGAGCTTCTGTTTGCAGAAGTCGATGATCTCTTTCTCCGTAGCGGTCTCGCCCGGCTTGAGGACCACGAAGGCCTTTACCGTTTCACCCCTGTAATCGTCCGGGATGCCCAGAGACACGGCCTCGCACACCTTCGGACACTGGTAGAGCACCTCGTCGATCTCGCGGGGGTAGATGTTGAACCCGCCGGCGATAATCATGTCCTTTTTCCGGTCCACGATGAAGAGGTAGCCGTCTTCATCCGCCTGGGCGATATCGCCGGTGTGGAGCCAGCCGTCCCGGAGCTGGCCCGCGGTTTCTGTCGGATTATTCCAATAGCCCTGCATGATAAGCGGACCCTTCATCACGATCTCGCCCGGCTCCCCCGGTTCCACTTCGTTTGTCCCGCTCTCCACGTCCACAAGACGCACGTCGTTGTCCGGGAAGGGGATCCCGATGCTGCCCACCTTCTTCATCCCCAGGACGGGATTGGCCATGCCCAGCGAAGTGGATTCGCTCAGGCCATACCCTTCGCTGAAGTAGATCCCCATATCCTGGATCCTTTCGATCAGCTCCACCGGCATCGGCGCTGCGCCGGAATTGAGAAGCCCGAGCCGCCGGTCGAGGTTGAGCCCGGCCGCTCTGGGGTGGTTGATGATCGCGGTAATCAGGGTGGGAACGGCAGGGAAGAAGGTGATCTTCCCGAAATTGCCGATGATGCCCAGGAGCTCCTCGATCTCAAAGCGCGGCACCAGGATCTGGGTGGCGCAGCTGAAGAACGCCCAGTTCATGCAGACGATGCTGCCGTATACATGGAAGTAGGGAATGACGCTCAGGACATTCCGCTTTTCCGGCGGCACGATGCTGATCGTAGGATTACCCCACAAAGAAGCCTGGAGGGTAGCGGCGACGATATTGGCGTGGGTCAGCAGGGCGCCCTTGGGGAGGCCCGTGGTGCCGCCGGTGAACTGGATGAGGGCCGGATCGCCTGGGCTGAAAGGGATGCGGGGAAGCCGCGTTTCGGAGGTTCCCTCGATAAGTGCCGAGAAGTGGCGCCAGCCTTCCTCCAGATCCAGCTCCTTGGCGGTGCTCACGCCGAATCCCGTGATGTAGTCCGTCACCCTGGTCACGACCACCCGCTTGATCTGCAACTCCTTGACGATCGGACGAACACCGGGCAGCACCATGTCGAAGGTAATGAGCGTCTCCATCCCCGTGGTTTCCATGATGAACTTGAGCTCGCTTGCGGAAGAGAGCGGATTTAGGTTCACCACGATGGCGCCAAGAGAGAGGGTGGCCAGGTACGAGATGACGAATTGGGGGCAGTTGGGCAGGTGGACGCCCACCCGGTCACCCTTCTTCACTCCGAGCTTTCCCAGGGCGCTTGCCATGCGGAGCATCTGTTCCCTGAGCTGCCAGAAGGTGATCTCGGCGCCGTAGAAGTTCGTGGCGGGCTTGTCCGGGAAGGTCCCCGCGGCAAGCTCGAAAAAGGCCTGGGCCGCTATCCGTGGGTAGCGGATCGTAGTGGGAACGTTGTAGTCATAGTGCCTGTGCCAGGGTTTTGTTTCCATGGACGTCCTCCTTTATTGGTGTCGATCCATTCTTACTCAGCAGCAGCGTGCTATTTTTTCGGATGACGAGGGTCCGTCACCCCCTCGGTCGGTCGTCCGAAAGAGGCAGTGTCCAACCCTTTGAGGGGATGATGCTTCGCATACATTGTCTTGAGTTTTTTCGCGCGCACTTCGGGATAGAAGGTGTTGATCGCCGCCTGGCTTCTGTCCAGGGGAACCTCCTCTATTTCATAGTCGGCCGAACCCAGGCCGTTGGCCACGCCGCCCTGGATCTGCGCCTCGATGTCCTTTCCCTTGATGATGTTGAGTTTCTTTGCGCCGCAGGCCAGGGCGCCGAACTCCTCCGCCTCGGAATTGAGCAGTCCCGGAGCGGCGTTCATCATGTCGATGCAGGCCTTGTCGACGGCCACCGGATCGTAGGACGCCAGGATCCCGAGGCCGTTGACGATGGGCGTGTCGGTCCAGCCGTAGCAATCGCAACTGGGGCTGATGTCCATGGCGAAATTGAGGAAGAAGGTCTTCCCCTCCTCCTTCGTCATCATCGCGGCCAAGGCCGAGTCGGCGATACGGCGCCCGAGGGTGGGCAGGTGGTCGAAACGCTGGATGCTCTTGACGCCCGCCATGTTGATGCAGAGATTGGCGCACGCAAAACAGTAGACGCAGCTCTCCAAATCCACCTCCAGCCCCTTCTCCGTCACCTTGATGGAGCCTTCGGGGCAGCAATCCTCACAGACCTGCCACCATTCGCAACTCCGTCCCGGACAGAGTTTGGCGTCGATCACGGGTTTGTCGCCGGCCAGGGCTCCGTGCAGATTCATCTTGCCCCGCTTGCTCGCCCCGCCGACACCGATATTCTTGAGCGATCCTCCGTATCCGCCGGCTGGGTGCCCTTTGAAATGGGCCACCGACAGGAGCGCATCGGCATCGGCGATCGCGCGGGCCACGAACTGTTTTGCCAGGTAGTTTCCCCGCCCCTGCAGATCGATGACCACGTCATCGGTCCCGATCCAGCCGTCCGCTATGACGATGGGGCAGCCGACGGACCCCTGGTTGAAACCGTTCCGGTTCGCCGTCTCCAGGTGATCCATCGCCAGGGTCCGGCTGATCCAGGGGTGGTAGGGCATCGTCGTCGTATCGGTGACAAACGGGCGCAGCCCGCGTTCCTTGAGAAGATCGACCAGGGTGCTGATGATCACGGGCCGCAGGTAGCCTACGTTGTAAGCCTCTCCCATGTGGGTCTTCACCGCCACGATATCGCCCCGCTTCAACCGATCCAGCCAGCCGGAACGCTCGATGATCTGGCGGCCCTTGATTGCCGTCGATTCGAGAAAACGCCTCGCCCGGGCGTCCATATACCAGACTCTTGATGGTCCCATGATCCCTCCTTGTACCGGTTTATGCCGTGTGCCGACCGGCGCGCAACTTCTTGGCGCGTCAGATGAAGCGATTTTTCGGGTAACGATGACTCCTCCCTCATCCTGGGTTCATTTGGTTCGATCAAGCTCCCTCCTCACGGCCAGCCCGAGTTTCTCGATGACATAAGGTTTTCTCACGTAGGCGCCCGCGCCGAGTGCCTGGGCGGCACGCACACGATTCGACTCTGAAAAACCGCTGACGATAATCGCCTTCTGTTTCGGATGTATCTCCAGAACGCTCTTGTAGGCGTCCAGTCCGTCCATTCCAGGGTCCATAATCATGTCCAACACCATGAGATCACACTGATGATCTTTTAAGTATGCCACCGCTTCTTCACCGCCGGCAACGCTCGATACGTCGTAATTCAATTGCTTAAGCATTTCGGTAGCCAGATTCCGCTGTTCCTTGACATCATCCACAATGAGAATGGATTCGCCTTTCCCCATGTATTCGGAAAAGGAGACCACCCCATGCTCATCAGTAATTTCTTCCCTCGTTACCGGAAAATAAAGGGTAAATGCGCTCCCTTTTCCTTCTTCACTCTGAACATTGATATAGCCATGATGATCTTTCACCGTACCCCAGACCACCGCCAGCCCCAATCCTGTTCCGCTTCTCCCCATGACCTTCTTCGTGTAAAACGGCTCGAAGATGCGATTCAAATCAGCCGCCGGTATCCCTTCTCCCGTATCGGACACGGAAAGAACGACATAGTCTCCCTCCCGAACCTCATCATATCCATGGATCGGTTTGTCCAGATATTGATTGGCCGTCTTGATGGTCAAGACACCGCCTTTCGGCATTGCCTCGCACGCATTGGAAACCAGATTGAATAAGGTCTTGCCAAGATGGATTGAAGAACCGGAGATATTCGGTAGGTCATCTTCGAGATCGGTCTGGAGCTGTATGGCGGAATGGTAAGAAGACAGATTCTGGAACTCCGGCAACTCCTGAAAGTCAGCGATGATTCTGTTCAGATTGACAACATCTTTTCCGGGAACCCCCCTTCTGGCGAGGGTCAGCAGATCCTGCACAATCGCGGCAGCCCTCTGGCCACCTTTCATAATCTCACCAAGCTGACGTCTGATGGCGCTCGACTCATCTGCCTTATACAGGAGCAGTTCCGAATAGCCGACGATGATGCCCAGAACATTGTTGAGATCGTGGGCGACGCCGCCGGCCAGGACTCCCAGGGCCTCCATTTTCTCCGCCCGATTCAGACGCTCCTCCAGCCTTCGCTTCTCCACCGCCGCCTGATTACGATCAGTGACGTCACGTACAAATACCATTGCGGCGTTCTTATTGCCATAGGTAATCGGAACCGCATTGGCCTCAACACGAATAGATGACCCATCCAAGCGGAGATAGACCTGTTCCAAAATAGATGCTTTCTTTTGTTCATTATAAAGGAGGCGGATACGCTCATCGATCATTCCATGGTAGCCGGGGTCTATCCTTTCCATAACGGAAGATCCGATCAACTGATCGGCCGTTTTTGCGCCAAAGAGGGTTAGGGCCACTTGATTCAAATAAACAAACCGGGCTTCGGCATGAATATAAATCGCATCCGGTGCATTCTCAATTAAACGGCGGAACTTCTCTTCGCTTTCCCGGAGATCCTCCTCCACCCGCTTGCGTGCCGTGATGTCGCTGTCGGAACCGCGATATCCCAGGAACGTGCCGTGATCGTCCAGAACCGGAACCCCATTTGTTGATACCCAGATCAGCCGTCCGTCTTTGGTCTGTATGATGTTCTCCAGGTTATGAAAAGGTTCTTTCCGGATGAAGTGTTCAAAAGCCGCCGTCTTTTTGGCATCGCGTTCTTCTCCGCGAAGGAGATCATAAAAGTGCTCCTTGTCGACAAGTTCCTCCGGTCGGGCGCCCAGTACCGCATACGACACGGGACTGACGTAAGTATACACCCCCTCGGCATTGACTTCCCAGTGTACCGTCCGGCTCTGCTCGGCGATCTGATTGAAGAGTGCGTTGGCCGACTCGGCGCTGTTTCGTGCAAGGCTCAATTCGCGGTTTTTACGCGACAAAATCACAAGCGACCCTGTCACGACCAAAAAGAGCAACGCAGCCAAACCGATCAGCATGCCAAGAATCAAGGAACGATATTGTTCATAAAAACTGAGGCGCGGATTGAGAAGAACCGCCTGGGAACGAAGGTTCTCGGGCAAATCGATGCCGTGTCGTTGAAGCTCCCTGTCATCAAAGATCAAGGCATTAGGACTCTTGAGTATCGGCGGCAGATCGACAATCGGCTTGCCGTGCTGATAGGCCAAAAATAAGCGCGCCGCACTCATGCCCTGTTTCCGGCCGCTCGTCACATAGCCGCCCAGTACGCCTTCCATGATATATGCATCTTCCATGCTGATGACGATACGCCCCGTGAGGGCGAGGTTCTTCATGATATCGTGCAGGGGGAGCACTTGGCCATTCTCATCGGTCATGCCCCCCAGGGTGGTCAGGAAGATATATTTCCCCGGCAGAGCCTGAAGCCGTGCCAAGACACGATCCAATCTCTTCTCAGCGATGAACGTCACGCGCAGAGGATATGGGATCAACTCCATGCGCAACTCATTCTCAATCGCCTGATAGGTGTTACTGCCATCGCCGATAAAAACGAGGTCATTGGCATTCTTGTCTATGCGCAGCAGCCACTCGATATTGGGCGCGACCTCTTTGAGTTCAAAAACCCCGGTGAAAAGGGCGAGATCAAGACTGCTTAGCACGCCGTAGTCATTCACTCCGGAAAAGAAAACGGGCACGCCTGGGAAGACGCGGGAGAGGTGGTCACGGGCAAACAACAAGGCGTTATCGTCGGTGACATAGATCGCCGCCGGCTTGTAACCCGCGTACTTCAAGCGCAAGTGACGAGCCAGCTCACTGGCGTAAGCCTTATCATAGGCTCGACGTTTGGTATCCAGATACTCGGTGCTGACGAGGGATTCCACCTGCGCATCCGTTGCAAGTGTTTGCATGAAGCCCTCATGCTGACCCTGGGTCCAGGGATATTCCTGCGAATAGGAATGCAGAACAAAAATCTGACTTGCAGGCGCGGCGTACAACATTCCGGGCGCAAAAAGACAGAGAGCCAGAGCCAGGCAAGATGCGCGGCTTATTGAACTGAGGTGTTTGACGATATGAACTTTCATCGCTGTTTTAACACTCCGCAGGCAGTATAGGCAATACGGCGGCAGTATGCAATCTCCGAGACAAGAACATCATTGATTATGAATTGAAACCTTTTCACGTAAACAGCCCCGTCTTCGCGAATTCATCGATCTCGCTCTCGGCATAACCGAGTTCGCTAAGGACCTCCCGCGTGTGCGTCCCCGCGGGGACCCCGGCCGACCGGTATTCCGGCGGCGTGGCCGAATAGCGGATCGGGTGGCCGAGCTGCTTCACCTTTCCGCCCCCGGGCAGACTCACCTCCACGACCAGCCCCCGCGCTTCGACCTGCGGGTCGCGGAGGGCCTCTCCGAGCGCAAGGACCGGCTCCACGCAGGCGTCGACCTTCCCGAAGAGGACCATCCATTCATTCCGTGTCTTCGTCCTCAGGATCGCGCGGACTTCCTCCTTGATGCGGTTGAGATCCCGGGGAGCGACACCGCCGGGAATCAGGTCGGGGCGGCCGATGGTCTCGCAGAAGGCGGCGAAGAACTGGGGTTCGAGGCCGCCGAAGCTGAGGTATTCCCCATCCTTCGTTTCGTAGAAATCGTAGAGTGAGCCTCCGTTCAGGACCCCCTTCTCACGGCGGGTTTCCGTTCCGTCCACAAGAAAAGCGGCTCCGGCGATGGCATTGAAGGCGATCACGCCGTCGGTCATGGAGACATCGACGTGCTGTCCCTCGCCGGTTTGCTGCCGATGCACCACCGCTGCCAGGGCGCCGATGACGACATTATTGGAACCGGAGGCGATGTCGGCGATCTGTATCCCCATGAGGGACGGCCCGGAGTCCTTCCGCCCCGAGTAGGAGCTGATCCCGGAGCGGGCAAGGTAGTTGATGTCGTGTCCCGCCCGGTTCTTCAGGGGGCCTGTCTGACCGTAGCCGGTGAGAGAGCAGTAGATGAGGGAGGGGTTGACCGCCTTCAGCGTCGCGTAGTCCAGGCCGAACTTCGCCATGACGCCGGGGCGGAACTGTTCGATCAGGATGTTATGGCTCTCGATCAGCTTCAAAACAATTTTAGCGGCCCGCGGGTCCTTGAGGTTCAGCGCCAGAGATCGTTTCCCCCGCCCGAGTGTGGCCGTCACACAGGACAGGTTTGTCCCGGCGATGCAGGGAGGCATTAAGTCCGCCAGATCAGGACGGGAGCCGGAGACGACCCTCAGCACCTCCGCCTCCAGGTCCGCGAGCATCATTGTCGCATAAGGCCCCGGCAGGAGCGTCGTGAAATCGAGGATCTTCAATCCTTTCAGCGGTCCGGCCATTTCCTGCTCCTCATTTCAATCCTTTTCCCCCGATTGGACGAGTGGCGGGGTGACATGTCTTAAAATAGGGACAGCGCCCCTATTTTCCCTCCCCATTTTCCCAATATCCACCATTGCTTGGTGGCGGCAGCGCGTCATCACAAAGGGGCGCATTGGAGATTTGTCCGGGTCACCATGCCGTCACAGCGGAGCACTCACCGGGAAACATGTCTGAGAGCGAAGCGCGAGTTGGTTTTCCGGCAGCGGAGCGAGGACGTGCATGTTCGGAAAATGTCCAGCGCCACGACGAAGAAAAGCTGCCGCATCGCTCATGCTTCATTTGTTATTTACGGATAGGTTCTAAGAACTTACTTTTATGTGGATTGAGGATAAGAAAAGCGGTCTTGTATGTCAAGGAGATTTTATCATA